>NZ_JBSGZJ010000177.1:0-9110 GCF_053610925.1 Streptomyces sp. NPDC054847
GGTCGGGGGCCCGTGCCGGGACGAGGGCTCAGCCGACCTCGGGGTCACCCTTCGTGTAGGAGAGCCGTTCGACGCCGCCCATCTTGAATTCGTCCTGGACCTTCTTGCCGTTCACGAACAGCTCGATCGCCCCGGCGTTGCCGAGGATCAGGTCGACGCGCTCGTCGTCCTGGAAGGTCTTGGTCTCGCCCTTGAGCAGCAGCCCGTCGAAGAGCAGCTTGCCGTTGTGCGATTTGGCGGAGATCCAGCTCTTGTCGCTGGTGGCGGACAGCTTCACCGTGACCTTGTCCTTCGGCAGGGCCGCGATGGCACTGTCCGAGGGTTCGGGCTTGGGATCGGCGGGCTTGGTCGTCCGGGCGTCGGTGGGAGTGGGCTTCGTGCCGGAGGCGGGGCCTTCGGCGACGTTGCCGCCGCCGCTCTCCGCGTCACTGAAGAGCGTGAAGCCGGAGAAGCCGACCACGGCGACGATTGCCGCGACCATGGCGGCGGTCCAGTTGGGGCGGCGCCGCTCGGGACGGATGCGCTCGGCTTCGAACAGCGGGGCGGCAGGGGTCGGCGCCGGGCGGCCGCCGTGCTCGTCGTCGAACTGCTCGACGAGCGGTTCGGGGTCGAGTCCGACGGCGCGGGCGAGCATACGGATGTGCCCGCGGGCGTACACGTCGCCGCCGCAACGGGAGAAGTCGTCCTCCTCGATCGCGTGCACGATGGGGATGCGCACCCGGGTGGAGGTACTGACCTCGTCAACGGTGAGGCCTGCGCCGACACGCGCCTGCTGGAGCACGCGACCGATCGAAGGCCGCTCGTCTTCGACTGAAGGCCGGTCTTCTTCGGGGGAGTTGCCGATGGACACGGGGGCGCCTTTCGAGCGTGTAACCACCTGCTGGAGGTTCAGTCTATGGGTGGTACGAAAGGGTGGGGCAACCGGGCGGTGAAGCTTTGTACGCCATCGGAATGGCCGGGCGGTCCCGGGGTCGGGACATCTGTACATCCCTCCCTCCAACTTGACGTATGACCAAGGGAAACGGTTGCCCGTCAAACCCTTACGAGTGAGTCTCTCCCCGGATCACGGCGAGCACTCCATCCAGTTCGTCCGGTTTCACGAGAACGTCACGGGCCTTCGACCCCTCGCTGGGGCCGACGATGTTCCGCGACTCCATGAGGTCCATCAGCCGTCCCGCCTTCGCGAAACCCACGCGCAGCTTGCGCTGCAGCATCGACGTCGAGCCGAACTGCGTGGAAACGACGAGCTCGGCGGCCTGGCAGAGCAGATCGAGGTCGTCGCCGATGTCCTCGTCGATCTCCTTCTTCTGCTTCGTGCCGACGACCACGTCGTCCCGGAAGACGGGGGCCATCTGGTCCTTGCAGTGGCGGACGACCGCGGCGACCTCTTCCTCCGTCACGAAGGCGCCCTGCATGCGGGTGGGTTTGTTGGCGCCCATGGGCAGGAAGAGGCCGTCGCCCTTGCCGATGAGCTTCTCCGCACCCGGCTGGTCGAGGATGACCCGGCTGTCTGCGAGGGAGGAGGTGGCGAAGGCGAGCCGGGAGGGCACGTTCGCCTTGATCAGGCCGGTGACGACATCGACCGACGGCCGCTGGGTGGCCAATACCAGATGGATGCCCGCGGCGCGCGCCAGCTGCGTGATGCGGACGATCGCGTCCTCCACGTCACGCGGCGCGACCATCATGAGGTCGGCCAGCTCGTCCACGATGACCAGCAGATACGGATACGGCTGGAGCTCACGCTCGCTGCCCTCCGGCGGCTTGACCTTGCCGTTGCGTACGGCCTGGTTGAAGTCGTCGATGTGGCGGAAGCCGTAGGCGGCGAGATCGTCGTAGCGCAGGTCCATCTCGCGCACGACCCACTGCAGTGCCTCCGCGGCCCGCTTGGGATTGGTGATGATGGGCGTGATCAGGTGCGGGATGCCCTCGTAGGCGGTGAGCTCGACCCGCTTGGGGTCGACCAGCACCATCCGTACGTCCTCCGGCGTCGCTCTTATCATCACAGAAGTGATCAGGCAATTGATGCAGGAGGACTTGCCGGAGCCGGTGGCGCCCGCGACGAGGACGTGCGGCATCTTCGCCAGGTTGGCCATCACATAGCCGCCCTCGACGTCCTTGCCGAGCGCGACGAGCATCGGGTGGTCGTCCTCAGCGGCGTCCGCGAGGCGCAGCACGTCGCCGAGGTTGACCATCTCGCGGTCGGTGTTCGGGATCTCGATGCCCACGGCGGACTTGCCGGGGATCGGCGAGATGATCCGCACGTCCGGGCTGGCGACGGCGTACGCGATGTTCTTGGTCAGGGCCGTGATGCGCTCGACCTTCACGGCGGGGCCGAGTTCCACCTCGTACCGCGTGACCGTCGGACCGCGGGTGAAGCCGGTGACGGCGGCGTCGACCTTGAACTCCATGAACACGTTGGTCAGCGAGGCCACGACCGCGTCGTTGGCGGCGCTGCGGGTCTTGCCGGGGCCGCCTCGCTCGAGCAGGTCGAGCGAGGGCAGCGAGTAGGTGATGTCCCCCGACAGTTGGAGCTGCTCGGCCCGCGGCGGCAGGGGCTGGGACTCGTCGGGCGCCGGTTTCGTCAGGTCGGGTACGGCTCCCTTCGCCCCAGGGGCCTTCTGCCCGCGGCCGGGTGTCTCGGGTTCGCGTGCGGTGGGGACGGGGGAGGCGGCACGCTGCCGCTCGGCGGTGACGTCCCGGGTGAGATCCGCGACGAGCGGCGAGGGCGGCATGCCGTTCAGTACGGCTCCGTCGAGCGCGGCGGCCGCCGCCGCGGCGACGTCCACCGCGTCCATCTCCCTGCCCAGGGCCGGCTGGGCCGACGGCCTGCGCGGCCGGCGGCGCCGGGAGAGGGCCTCCTCCTCCGCCGCGTCCGGGCCGGGTTCCGCGACTGCGCCGCCGCGGCCGGCCGAACGGCCCGGGCGGGCGGGCAGAGCCTCGCGCCACTGCTCGTCGTACCGCTCGTCGTCCGTCTCGGTGTCGGGGCCGGGCAGCGGCTCGATGATGCCGAGCTTGGAGCCGAGCAGCCGCAGTCGCTGAGGAATGGCGTTGACGGGCGTGGCGGTGACCACGAGCAGGCCGAAGACGGTGAGCAGTACGAGCAGCGGCACCGCGAGCACCTCGCCCATGGCGAAGATCAGCGGTTTGGACACGGCCCAGCCGATGAGGCCGCCCGCGTCCTGGATCGCCTCCGTGCCCTCGCCCCGGCCGGGCGAGCCGCACGCCATGTGCACCTGACCGAGCACACCGAGGACCAGAGCGGAAAGGCCGATGACGATACGGCCGTTGGCCTCCGGCCGCTCCGGGAAGAGGATCAGCCGCACGGCGATCGCGCCCAGCAGTATCGGCGCGAGCAGATCGAGCCTTCCGAAGGCACCGGTGATGAGCATTTCCACGAGATCGCCGACGGGGCCGCGCAGATTGGACCAGGTACCCGCCGCGACGATCAGCGCCAGGCCGAGCAGCAGCAGAGCCAGCCCGTCCTTGCGGTGCGCCGGGTCGAGACCCTTGGCGCCACGCCCTATGCCGCGGAACATCGCTCCGACGGCGTGCGCGATCCCGAGCCAGACGGCGCGCACCAGGCGGTACACACCCCCGGTGGGAGAGGGTGCGGGCTTCGGCGCGACCGCCTTCTTCGCCGCCGCCTTCTTCGCCGGTGCCTTTTTCGGAGGCACGGCCTTCTTGGCGGCGCTCTTCTTTGCGGGCGCTGCCTTCTTCGCGGCGCCGGTCGTACGGCCGGCGCGCGGCTTCGCGGTGCCCGCCGTGCCCTGGGAACCCTTGCCGGACGTACGTGAGGCCATGGTGGTGAGGTTACCGGTGTCGACCGCAGCGGACACGTGTGCCCACTGCTTCACCCGTTCGTGTCGTGGCTGATGGTGCGGAGAACTGACGTGACATCAAGCGCCGGTCGGACACCGGCAGGTGCCCGACGCCCGGCGCCTGATTGCCGCTAGCTCTGCGAGGGAAGGGTCGGCGAACCGCCGCCCGTGCCGGGCTCCAGAGCGTCAAGAGCCCTGCGCAGTCCGGTGAGTTTGCGCTCGAGGTGGGCGGCCGTCGCCACGGCCGCCGCGTCCGCCGAGTCGTCGTCGAGCTGCTTGGAGAGGGCCTCCGCCTGCTCCTCGACGGCGGCGAGCCGCGCGGACAGTTCGGCGAGGAGACCCGCGGATTCCCGGCCGGCTCCCGTTTCGGTCTGGTTGCCGCCCTCGAGCTGGAGCCGCAGCAGCGCCGCCTGCTCCCGCAGTTGGCAGTTCTTCATGTAGAGCTCGACGAAGACGGAGACCTTCGCGCGCAGCACCCACGGATCGAACGGCTTGGAGATGTAGTCCACGGCACCCGCGGCATAGCCACGGAAGGTGTGATGGGGGCCGTGGTTGATCGCGGTCAGGAAGATGATCGGAATGTCCCGCGTCCGCTCCCGGCGCTTGATGTGCGCGGCGGTCTCGAACCCGTCCATTCCAGGCATCTGGACATCCAGCAGAATGACCGCGAAGTCGTCCGTCAGCAGCGCCTTGAGCGCTTCCTCCCCTGACGATGCCCGCACCAGCGTCTGATCGAGCGCTGAGAGAATGGCCTCCAACGCGAGCAGATTCTCCGGCCTGTCATCGACCAGGAGGATCTTGGCCTTCTGCACCATGCCCCGTCCTCCTCGCCCCGGCATGGGGTCTCCCCAGCTCGATGAGCCGGGGGACGCACCGGGCGCCGCCCCAGGGGACGACTCCCTTGCGCCGCCCGTCCTTGTGCCGGTCATCGTAGCCGCACCCCGCCCGTCGCCACACCCTGTCACCGTGATGTCACTGTGCACGTACCGCAAACGTGGGGGGAGACCGGATAGTTCCCCGGATCCTCCACTCCCACACGCCTCCGGCCAAAGTCGATCAGGGACTCGCACACAATCACACGACCTGCCGTCACTTCTCGCGCATCCACTGCTCCATCACCGACAGGAGGTGGTCGGGATCCACCGGCTTGGTCACATAATCGGATGCTCCGGACTCGATGGCCTTCTCCCGGTCGCCCTTCATGGCCTTCGCCGTGAGCGCGATGATCGGCAGGCCCGCGAACTGGGGCATCCGCCGGATCGCCGTGGTCGTCGCGTATCCGTCCATCTCCGGCATCATGATGTCCATCAGTACGACAGTCACATCGTCGTGCTGCTCCAGGACTTCGATGCCCTCCCGGCCGTTCTCCGCGTACAGCACCGACAGCCCGTGCTGCTCCAGAACACTGGTGAGCGCGAAGACATTGCGGATGTCGTCGTCGACGATCAGGACCTTCTCACCGTCGAAGGTGAACACCCGCCGCTGCTCCGGGCCCTCCTGCTCGCCGGCCGCCCACGGCTCCTGTCCGGGCGTCTCCCCCGGCTGCCCCGCACCCCGCGACGGCTCCAGGGCCGCCTGGGCCTTGCGGCGCCGCCGCAGCAGAGCCGCGGGACCGGTGGGAGCCGCCTGGGTCGGCTGCGGCCGCACCTGCGCCCCGCCGTCCTCCGCGACGCCCTCCTCGCCCGGACGGCTTCCGACGCCGCCCGGTCCGAGCTGCGGGTAGCCCTGCGGCGGCAGTTCGCTCGGGTGGAGCGGCAGGTACAGGGTGAACGTCGAACCGCGCCCCGGCTCGCTCGCCGCGTGGATCTCGCCACCGAGCAGCCGCGCGATCTCCCGGCTGATCGACAGTCCGAGGCCCGTACCGCCGTACTTACGGCTGGTCGTCCCGTCGGCCTGCTTGAACGCCTCGAAGATCACCCGCATCTTGCCGGCCGCGATCCCGATGCCCGTGTCGGTCACGGAGAAGGCGATCAGGTCCCCGTCCGGGTCGCGCAGCGATCCCGCCTCCAACAGCTGCTCGCGGATCGACTGCGGCACATCCGTGCCGGCCGGCCTGATCACCAGCTCGACCGCACCACTGTCGGTGAACTTCACCGCGTTCGACAGCAGATTGCGCAGCACCTGCAGCAGCCGCTGCTCGTCGGTGTGCAGCGTCGCCGGCAGCTCCGGCGAGACGCGGACGGAGAAGTCGAGTCCCTTCTCCGCCGTCAGCGGCCGGAAAGTCGCCTCGACGTAGTCCACCAGCTGCACCAGCGCGATACGGGTCGGGCTCACGTCCATCTTGCCCGCCTCGACCTTCGACAGGTCGAGGATGTCGTTGATCAGCTGCAGCAGATCGGAACCGGCGCCGTGGATCGTCTCCGCGAATTCCACCTGCTTCGGGGAGAGATTGCCCTCCGCGTTGTCCGCCAGCAGCTTGGCCAGGATGAGCAGGGAGTTGAGCGGCGTCCGCAGCTCGTGCGACATGTTCGCCAGGAACTCCGACTTGTAGCGCATGGAGACCGCGAGCTGTTCCGCCCGCTCCTCCAGCACCTGCCGGGCCTCCTCGATCTCGGTGTTCTTCACCTCGATGTCGCGGTTCTGCTGCGCCAGCAGCTCGGCCTTCTCCTCCAGTTCGGCGTTGGACGCCTGGAGCGCCTTCTGCCGGTTCTCCAACTCGGCGGAGCGCTCACGCAACTGCTCCGTCAGCTCCTGCGACTGCTTGAGCAGCACCTCGGTCTTCGTGTTGACGCTGATCGTGTTGACGCTCGTCGCGATCATCTCGGCGATCTGGTTCAGGAAGTCCCGCTGGATCTGCGTGAACGGCTGGAACGACGCCAGCTCGATCACTCCGAGGACCTTCCCCTCGAACAGCACCGGAAGCACGATCACATAGGCGGGCGACGCCTCACCCAGCCCCGAGGAGATCCGCAGGTAGCCCGGCGGAACGTTGACCTGGATGGTCCGCTTCTCCTCGGCAGCCGTCCCGATCAGGGTCTCCCCCGGCCGGAACGACGTCGGCATCAGCCCGGCCGAGTATCCGTAACTGCCGCGCATGCACAGCTCGTACGACTCACCGCCGCCGGTCTCCGAGCCGTTGCCGGCGGGCACGGCCAGGAAGAAGGCACCGTGCTGCGCCGAGACGACCGGGGTGAGCTCGCTCATGATCAGTGAGGCGACGTCGTCGAGGTCGCGGCGGCCCTGCATCAGACCGGAGATGCGGGCCAGATTGCCCTTGAGCCAGTCCTGTTCCTCGTTCGCGAGCGTGGTGTCGCGCAGGTTGGCGATCATCGTGTTGATGTTGTCCTGGAGGACCTGGATCTCGCCGGCGGCGTCCACATCGATCTTGAGGTTCAGATCGCCGCGGGTGACCGCGGTCGCCACGGCCGCGATGGCACGCACCTGACGGGTCAGGTTCCCGGCCATCTCGTTCACCGACTCGGTCAGGTCGCGCCAGGTGCCGTCGACGTCACGGACCCGGGCCTGACCGCCCAGCTGTCCGTCGGTGCCCACCTCGCGGGCCACCCTCGTGACCTCCTCGGCGAACGACGACAGCTGGTCGACCATGGTGTTGATGGTGGTCTTCAGCTCGAGGATCTCGCCCCGCGCATCGATGTCGATCTTGCGGGTCAGGTCGCCCTTGGCGATGGCGGTGGTGACGGTCGCGATCTGGCGCACCTGACCGGTCAGGTTGGACGCCATCGAGTTCACCGACTCGGTCAGGTCCTTCCAGGTGCCGGAGACACCGGGCACCCGCGCCTGACCGCCGAGACGGCCGTCGGTGCCCACCTCACGGGCCACCCGGGTCACCTCGTCGGCGAACGACGACAGCGTGCGCACCATCGTGTTCACGGTGTCGGCGAGCTCCGCGACCTCGCCGCGCGCCTCCACCGTGACCTTCTTCGTCAGGTCGCCGTTGGCGACCGCCGCGGAGACACGGGAGATGTTGCGCACCTGGCTGGTGAGGTTGTTGGCCATCAGGTTGACGTTGTCGCTGAGGTCCTTCCAGATGCCGGTCACACCGCGGACCCGCGCCTGACCGCCCAGCACACCTTCGGTACCCACCTCGCGGGCGACCCTGGTCACCTCGTCCGCGAAGTCGGACAGCTGGTCGACCATCGTGTTGACGGTCGTCACCAGCTCCAGGATCTCGCCCTTGGCGTCGACGGTGATCTTCTTCGACAGGTCGCCCTTGGCGACCGCCGTCGTCACCTCCGCGATGTTGCGCACCTGACTCGTCAGGTTGTTCGCCATGAAGTTGACGGACTGGGTGAGGTCCTTCCAGGTGCCGGAGACTCCCTGCACCTCCGCCTGACCGCCGAGGATGCCCTCGGTGCCCACCTCTCGGGCGACCCTGGTGACCTGCTCCGCGAAGTTCGACAGCTGGTCGACCATCGTGTTCAGGGTGTTCTTCAGCTCGAGGATCTCGCCCCGCGCGTCCACGTCGATCTTCTGCGACAGGTCACCGCGCGCCACCGCCGTGGCGACCTGCGCGATGTTGCGGACCTGTGCCGTGAGGTTCCCGGCCATGCCGTTCACCGAGTCGGTCAGGTCGCGCCACACACCCGCCACGCCCGGCACCTGGGCCTGACCGCCGAGGCGGCCGTCGGTACCCACCTCACGGGCCACCCGGGTCACCTGCTCCGCGAAGGCGGAGAGCTGGTCGACCATGGTGTTGATGGTGTTCTTCAGCTCGAGGATCTCGCCCCGCGCGTCCACGTCGATCTTCTGCGACAGGTCACCACGCGCCACCGCCGTCGTCACCTGCGCGATCTGACGCACCTGCGACGTCAGATTGCCGGCCATGAAGTTGACGGAGTCCGTCAGCTCCTTCCAGGTACCGCTGACGCCGTCAACCCGGGCCTGGCCGCCCAGGCGGCCCTCCGTACCCACGTCCCTGGCCATGCGCGTGACCTGGTCGGCGAAGGAGGAGAGCTGCGCGACCATCGTGTTGACGGTGTTCTTCAGCTCCAGCATCTCGCCCGCGACATCCACGGTGACCTTCTGCGACAGGTCACCGTTGGCGACCGCGGTCGTCACCTGCGCGATGTCACGCACCTGGCCGGTGAGGTTCCGGAACGCGGTGTTCACCGAATCGGTGAGGTCCTTCCACGTACCCGCCGCACCCGGCACCTCGGCCTGACCGCCGAGACGGCCCTCGACACCGACCTCGCGGGCCACCCGTGTCACCTCGGAACCGAAGGACTGCAGCTGGTCCACCATCGTGTTGACGGTGTTCTTCAGCTCCAGCATCTCGCCCGCGACATCCACGGTGACCTTCTGCGACAGGTCACCGTTGGCGACCGCGGTCGT
>NZ_JBSGZJ010000177.1:9210-13451 GCF_053610925.1 Streptomyces sp. NPDC054847
CACCTGCGCGATGTCACGCACCTGTGTGGTCAGGTTCCGGAAGACGGTGTTCACCGAATCGGTGAGGTCCTTCCACGTACCCGCCGCACCCGGCACCTGCGCCTGACCGCCGAGCAGACCTTCCGCGCCGACCTCGCTGGCGACGCGCGTGACCTCGTCCGCGAACGTCCGCAGCGTCTCGGTCATCTGGTTGATGGTCTCGGCGAGCTGGGCAACCTCGCCCCGCGCGTTGACCGTGACCTTCTGCGACAGGTCACCGTTCGCGACGGCCGTCGTCACCTCGGCGATGCCGCGCACCTGAGAGGTGAGGTTTCCGGCCATCGTGTTCACCGAATCGGTGAGGTCCTTCCACACGCCGGCCACACCGGGAACGGTCGCCTGACCGCCCAACTCGCCCTCGGTGCCCACTTCCCGGGCCACCCGGGTCACCTCGGAGGAGAAGGACGACAGCTGGTCGACCATCGTGTTGACGGTGTCCTTCAGCTGAAGCATCTCGCCCGCCACGTGAACCGTGACCTTGCGGGACAGATCACCCTTCGCGACGGCCGTCGTGACGAGAGCGATGTCACGTACCTGTGCCGTCAGCCGGTACGCCATGGTGTTGACCGAATCCGTGAGGTCCTTCCACGAACCGGACATACCGCGCACCTGGGCCTGGCCGCCGAGCTTGCCCTCGGTGCCCACCTCGAGAGCGACCCGGGTCACCTCGTCGGTGAACGCCGACAGCTGGTCGACCAGGCTGTTGACCGTACGCGCGACCTTCAGGAACTCGCCGCGCAGCGGGCGCACCGCCGCCGCCCCGTCCTGACCGTCCGCGGCGGGCGAGCGCAGCTCCATCCGCTGCTCGAGATCACCGTCGGCGACCGCGGAGAGCACACGCCCGACCTCGGAGACGGGCCGTGCCAGGTCGTCCACCAGCTCGTTCGCGGCGTCGACAGCCGCCGCCCAGGAACCCTCGCAGGCACCCGTCTCCAGCCGCTCCGTGAGCTTTCCCTCACGGCCGACCATCCTGCGGACTCTTGCGATCTCACCCGTGAGGTGGAGATTCCGGTCGGCGACCTCGTTGAAGACAGCCGCGATCTCGGCCATCACACCGTCGCCGGACACCGTCAGACGGCGGCGGAAATTGCCGTCGCGCATCGTCACAAGCGCCGCCAGCAGCCTGTTCAGGGCCGCCGTATCGACTTCGGTTGTCCCATTGCTCCGGGACCGTCCGCCTTTCGCGCGCGTATCCTTTGCCCGCGCCGTCACGCCAGACTCCACCGTGTCCCTCCCGCAGGGGTTGACCGTCACTGCCTGGGCAGTCTCAGGAAGCCTGCCCAGTGTTTCACCATGCCGGAACCAGGCGATAACAGTTCGGCAGCTTCGCATAGCGTCCCCACCCCCGGAGGGCGGAAACAGCGGCAACCGGCATCCGCTCGGACAGCGAAGGTAAGTAACCTGGCATCCGGCTGTCCAACCGCCCCGGTCCGCCCGGCGGGGGCGGTGTGGTGCTCGCTACCACCGGGCACCGGGAGGGGTAGGCCGATCATGGCAGAGCCGGGCGTCGAGACGCGTACGAGGAGTTCTGTGATCACCGCGCGGGCGGCTGCCAGCTTCGACCCTGTCGGGCGGTCCGTCGCGACCGCCCGTGCCTTCGTCCGCGACACCCTCCAGGGGTGGGGATATTCCGACGTGGTGGACGACGCGGTGGTGCTCACCAGCGAGCTCGTCACCAACGCCGTCATCCACGCGGGAACCTCCGCGGACGTACTGTGCCTGCGCTCCGAGGACGGCGTCCGCGTCGAGGTCGCCGACCGCTACCCCGAGCGCGAGGTCCCGATACAGGGCGCCGGCCGCGCCATCGCGAACCTCGACAGCGAGAACGGCCGCGGGCTGCTGCTGTGCGCGGCGCTCGCCTCGCGGTGGGGCGTCGAATACACCCCCACCCACAAGACGGTGTGGTTCCAACTGGATCTGCCGCAGCGGCCCGTGGGCACCAGGTCAGCCGGTCCGGTACTGCCCACCGCGATGCTTCCGGTGGCCGAGGAACGGGTACGGGTCGCCGTCACCCAGATCGACCGCACCGGCACGATCTCCGCATGGAACGAGGACGCTGAGCGTCTGTTCGGTTACGCGGCGGACCAGGTCGTCGGCAAGCCGCTCACCGACCTGGCGGCCTGGCCGCAGACACCGGGCATCGGCACAGGCATCGCAGAGGCCCTTCAGATGTCCCGCTGGGAGGGCAGCTACGGAATCCGCGGCCTCGACGGCCGTGTACTCCCGGTTTACGCCTCCCACCTGCGCGTACGGGACGCGGACGGCGAGCCGTCCACGGTCTGCCTCCTGGTACGCGACGACGAGCGTGCCGTACTGCAGACCCCTCAGCGGACCCCCGACAGCGGCCCGGAGCACCGCAGCACGGACCCGTTCGAGGTCTTCATCGGCTCACCCGCCCCCGACGACCTCGACGGACTGCTCCAGCGCACCGTCGAGCGGGCCAGGGACATGCTCGACGGCGACGCCGCGTTCCTGCTCCTCGCCACCGACGACGAGACGGAGCTGGAGGTACGGGCCACGACGGGCCTTCCCTCCGCCCGTCAGCGCTTCGCACGCGTCCCGGTGGAAGCAGGCGCCGGACGGTACGGCTCCGCCCGCATGCCGGCGGTCCACGAGGACCTCACGGCCGTCCCCGGCGCCGTCCCGCTCCTCAACTCCACGGGCATGCGCTCGGTGGTCACAGTGCCGCTGAAGGTGGAGGGCCGGCTCACCGGCTCCCTCGGCGTGGCCGCCGAATCCGCGGGCCGCTACTCCAACGAGGAGGCCCTGCGGCTCCAGTTCGCCGCCGACCGGATCGCGCTGGCCGTCGAGTCGGCCCGCCTCGGCGAACTGGAACGGCTGCGCCGCGGCTCCCTGTCCTTCCTCGTCGAGGCCTCCGACCTGCTGGCCGGCACCCTCGACCGGGACCAGACGCTCGCCCTGATGGCACAGATGACGGTTCCCACGCTCGCCACCTGGTGCGCGGTCTACACGATCGCCGACCAGTCGTCCGAGCCGTACCTCAGCTATGTGCTGCACGAGGACGAGGAGCGCATCGACGGCCTCAAGGCCCTCCTGTCGAAGATCGACCCTCCGGACCCCGTCCCGACGCCCGGCGCCCGCGTATGGAACGCACCCGCGGAGGCCGCACAGCGCGCCGCCCTGCTCGCTTCCAAGCGTGAACTGGGCCTCGGCTCGACTCCGCCCGTCTCCTCCGGGATCGGCACAACGCTGGCCACAGCGGCGGCTGTCGGCGGCGAGACCGTCGTACTGCCGCTCGTGGCCCGCAACCGCGTGATCGGCATGCTGACCCTCGGCAAGCCCTCCGACGACCACTTCCGCCAGGAGATCCTGGAACTGGCCGAGGACCTTTCCCGGCGAGCGGCCCTGGCGCTCGACAACTCGCGGCTCTATTCGGAACGCGTCGCGATCAGCCAGTCCCTGCAGCGCAGCCTGCTGCCGCCGGAACTGCCGCTGATCGAGGGCGTGGAGGTCGAGGTCATCTACCGCGCGGCGGGTGAGGGCAACGAGGTCGGCGGCGACTTCTACGACCTGTTCCCCATCCGGGACGGCGCGTACGGCTTCGCCATCGGCGATGTCTGCGGCACGGGCCCCGAGGCCGCGGCCGTGACGGGCCTGGCCCGCCACGCGCTGCGCCTGCTGGCCAGGGAGGGCTTCGGAGGCCCCGCGGTCCTGGAGCGGCTGAACGCGGCCATTCTCGACGAGGGGGCCCGCAGCCGGTTCCTGACGCTCCTCTACGGCGAGTTGTGGCCGCAGGAGGACGGCAGCGCGATCCTCAAGGTCGTGTGCGCCGGCCACCCGCTGCCGCTGCGGCTGCGCCAGGACGGCACCGTGGAGCCGGCGGCCGAACCGCAGCCGCTGCTCGGTGTGATGGAGGACCTGGAGCTGTACGAGCAGATGGTGACGCTCGATCCGGGTGACGTCCTGCTGTGCGTGACCGACGGCGTCACCGAACGCCGCGAGGGCACGCGCATGCTGGGTGACGACGGCCTGAGCGACGTTCTGACGACCTGTACGGGACTCACCGCCGGTGCGGTGGCGGCCCGGGTGTTGAGGGCAGTGGAGCGCTTCGCGGCGGAGCCGGCGTCGGACGACATGGCCATCCTCGCGATGCGCGTCCCGGAGCCGCACAACAGCTGACGGCTGCTCATGGCAGCCGGCCGCGTCAGCGAATCGGCACACGAAAAAGGCCCCCGCCTTTC
>NZ_JBSGZJ010000178.1:0-13420 GCF_053610925.1 Streptomyces sp. NPDC054847
ATGTACCAGTCTCCCGCGACGGACCCTGCCCACCAGTCCCCGCCCTCAGCGGCCTGCATCAGATACGGCAGCGCCGCCTCCGGCTCCGCCCGCTCCATGAGCAGACGCCCCAGCGCCCCGGCCGCCTCGCACGCCGCCTCACGCCGCGCCGACGACGCGGCCATCCGCCAGGCGGCGATCGCGGTGTCCGCCTGCGCCCAGCGCTGCGCCTGATGCCCGAGCTCGAGTGCCTCGTCGGCCGTGGCCGCCCCCAGCAGCGCCGACCACAGCGCCTCGGGCACCGGGGCCTGAGGAATACGCGTCTGCGCGTCGTCGACGAGATAGTCGAAGGCCCGCACACCCGCACCGGACTCGTCGTCGACCAGCAGCCGGCTGAAGCCTCGCCTCCGCCTGCGCGCCCACTTCAAAGCCCGGTCGAACAGTGCATCGTCGACGTCCTGGCGCAGCGCTGACGGCACATAGTGAGGCAGCAGCTCCCGCAGGAGCGCCGGCTGAAGAGGACGGCGCCAGCCCACCCGGGCGGCATCGACACTGGCATGGACGACAGCCGCCCCGCCGAACTGGCCATCCGCGGCATCCGTGTGCGCCTGCAGCAGACGCAACAGCTCCGGACCGGCGGCCAAAGCCTCCGCCACACCGTAGCGACCCGCCACGCGCAGGGCGTCGGCCAGACGCGTGTCCTCACCCAACTGCTCGGCGCGCGCCAACTCGGCAGCGGAGAACATCCGCTCCATCCGCACATGCCGCGCCCGCGCCAGCAAGCCGTTCACCACCGCCGCCGCCCTGCGGTCCCACAGCACATGCGGTGCCGTCCGCTCGTCGTCGCCGCCCTCCTGCGAAGCACCCTCTTCGAGGTCGGACAGCTGATGCGCACGAATCGTCGCGATGACCAACGGGTTCTCCGGCCGGGCCAACAGCTGAGCGAGCGCCTCAGCCTGCCGTCCCCCCGAACCGACATACAAATCCAGCTCGTTGAGCCAGATCACCGTCCGCGTCAGATCCAAACGAGCACCGGCAAGCCGCACCAGCGACTCCGGCATGACCGGCACCAAAAGAGCCCACCCGGCGAGCTCCGACCACATCGCCTCCGCGGCCGCCCGCGTCTTGCCCGCAGTCGAAGGACCGGAAACAAGAACCATCCCGCCACGATCCCGGCCGTCGCGCACATGCGCACGAAGATCGGCATCACTGTCACGCACTACATACGACGGCAGCTCCCCATCCAGAACCACCCCCGGACGCAGGCGCAGACGAGGGGCCGGATGAATACCGAGCAGTGCCCGGTCCCGAACCTGCGACACCAGCGGCAGATCCCCGTCCGCATGCACGTGGGCGTGCCCCGCCAGCACCTCGCGACGCCGCTCCAGCTCCGGCGCCGACCGCGACCGCACCACCACCGGAGCCGCCCGAGCAGCCGCCGC
The DNA here is from genome assembly GCF_053610925.1 of Streptomyces sp. NPDC054847. Lineage (NCBI taxonomy): Bacteria > Bacillati > Actinomycetota > Actinomycetes > Kitasatosporales > Streptomycetaceae > Streptomyces > Streptomyces sp. NPDC054847. Next base: position 1,422 of record NZ_JBSGZJ010000178.1, read on the forward strand.
CCGCTCCCGCTCACGCAACTCACTGCGCTCCGACCGCCCCGCCTTGACCGCAGCCCGAAACCACGCGCGCCACCGCTCGTCGAACGGCACCCCGCAGGCGTCCAGCAGACACCCCAACGTGCGCTCCGTCGGAGGCCTCACGGCCCGCAGCGCCTCACTGACCACGGTCTCACTGACACCGGCCCGCGCAGCCAGCTCGGACAGGGAGCCCAGATCCGCCAGATCCGCCGCCGCTCGAAGACGTTCCGCCAGCCCGCGCAGGTCCGCGGGTGCCGCATCCCTGACCGGCCCAAGGCTCCTGCCCACGATTCCCCCGGGTTTTCCCCGCGCGGGGAAAACCCGCGCGGCCGTCTTCTCCCTGCAATACCCCGCATTTTCCCCGGCCTTGCCCTGGTGAGAACACCGGGGTATGCCGCCGAGCCCAAGGTCGGAGGCGAACCCGAGGGATCAGCCCGAGGGACGCAGGGAGGGAATCACACATGCAGTTGCTCCTCGAAATCAGCCGGCACCTCGCCCCGCTGCAGCCGCTGTTGACGGTCGCCTCGGTCCTGGTGGGCGCGGCCAACCTCGCCGTGGGCATCCTCAAGATGCGCCGCGCCCGGCAGCAGGACACTCAGCCGCCGCCCACGGCAGCCTGACGGCTCCGCCTGCCGCACCACCGGACCATCGAGACGCCGGGAGGCTCGCCAATCGCACCCCTCGACGCCGCTTGCAACGACTCGTGCGAGGGAGCCCCGGCTACGGGGCCCCGTCGTTACGGAGTCAGCGGTGCGTTTCGCTGCACACCTTCCGATACGGCAACCCGGGCACGTAGGTCTCCCACTCCTCCCGCGTGATGTCACGGCCCACCCGCGAGCACACCGTTCCGGTCAGCCTGCCGGGAGAAAGATCGAGAGAGTAGGTGTCGAAGGCACTGACGGTGCGCAATGTCGAACCGTCGAAGTCGATAAGATCGATACCACGGCCGGTGAGAACAAGCGGTTCGCCGAGGGGCAACCGGCTCGTCGTGTCCCACAACTGGACCCTGGTCCCGCCGGATTCGGGATCGCGGTCATCCGTCCCGCCGCCGACCACGGTCGCCAGGAGAGTACCGTCCCCGGAAAAGGCGAAGTGGGAGAACTTCTGACCTTGACTCGAACCGCCCTCTGTCAAGCTGCTGCTCATGCGGGCCAGACGTGAACGCGCTGTGCCGTCCCAGAGTTCGACCCATCCTGAATTCAGCAGTGTCGCGATCTTCTCACCGTCCGGTGAGAAGGCGATCTCCTTGACATCGGCGCCCTGGAAGACGTTCTTCCGGATCTTCCCGGAGCGTGGATCGAAAGCGTCACCCGTCGTGGTGAACAGGGTGCCGCGGGAGTCGAATTTTCCGGCATCGGCTCGAGGGAAGGTGCGCAGCGGCTCTGCCGGGTTCTTCGTGTCCCACAGATAGCCGCTGCCGGGGCCGAGAAGGGAGTCCTCGCCGAACCACGCGTAGACGTACCGCCCATCGGGCGACAACGTCACCTGCGGCATCGCGGACGTGCTCGCCGGGCCGGGAACGTGGATACGATGCAGCTTCTTTCGTCGCCCCGTGTCCCACAGGACAATGGACGTGCGTCCGTCCTCGGCGACTTCGGACAGAGCGAGCAGAGCCCCCTTGTTGCTGAGCGCGCTCGACGGGAAGCTTCCGGCGACACCGAGTATGTCCCGGGACTGCGGGAACGGAGCGCCCGTCTTCCTGCCTGTCGCCATGTCCACGAGCTGGACGGAATTCTTCCTCGGCATGGACACCCCCAGCATGCTGCCGTCCGGCGCCAGGGAAGCCGTCCGGGCGAACTCATCGGCAAGCGGCCCGCCGCCGTTGTCACCCGGATTGTCGATGACGTTGCGCAGGTCGAACTGCCGCACCTGGTCGGAGTCCTTCAACAGCACCCTGAGTGTCCTGGAGGAACCATCGAGGACCGCGCCATCGACAGTCCCCTGCACCGGGACGGTCACCATGCTCTCGGTCGGATGCTCGACCGCCCAGACGTCCACCCCGTGATCGGCGATACCCACCACATGACGGCCGTCCGAGCTGAAACGGGTCCACTTCACATCGGCGGGAACCCACCACAGCCGTTCTCCCGTCCGGATGTTCCACAGCTCGATGATGCCGCCGACGTTCACGAGCGCCGACGAGCCGTCAGGACCGAACGTCACGTCATGGACGTCTTCGCACTTCCGCTCCGGATCCCATTCCTCGTCCCCGTTGTACTCGTCCGGCGAGGTGTTGCCCACCCGCCCGGACCCAAGGGTCAGGAACCTGAGCTTCTGCCTGTCGGTGCAGGTGATCAGGTGATTCCCGTCAGGAGACAGGTAAGTGGGACGATCGAGCGAATGCGGCCAGGTGGCCTTGGTCGTTCCGGAGGCGGAGACGAGGCGGCGCACCTCGAGATCGCCGGACCTGAACACGACGTCACCCGTATCGGTCACCTCCTCGGCCGTGAAGCCGTCCGCGCCCCGGAAACGCTTCCCGGTCACCGCGCCGTCCGCGGCCCGCACCTCGTAGGAGCCGTCCTGGTAGGAGAGGAGGACGAATGCCCCGTTGTCGCTGGCTGTCGGATAGCCGGTGGACCGCCAGTCGCCGCCGTCATCATCGATGGCGATCCTCGGCTTCCTCACCAGACCTGATCGGTCGGACGCGAATTCCCACAGACGCAGAGCATGCTCATTCATGGTGAGCACACGCCTGCCGTCCGGCTGAAGGAAACGGATACCGCCCGCCGGGACCCGCGCGTCGACCGCCGGCATCTCCCATCGGGTGGCCGCCGTGAGCAGCGCCGCGCGGGCCTCGGCGACCGGAGCGATCCGCCAGGCGGCGACACTCAGCAACTGGGCGGTGCCCGGCGCGGTACTGCGGAGGGCCTCGGCATTCTCGGCAACGTTCCGTGCCGCGGACTCGTCACGCTGGCGTTCCGCATCCGCGTACTGCCGCCAGGCAACGAGACCGACCAGCAGCGCGATCACCGACAGCGAGGCCACGACGGACAGCAGGATACGGCGGCGACGGGCACTGCGAGCGGCCCGCTGCTCCGCTTCCTGAAGAAAGAGCCGCTCCAGCGGATTCGGCCGGATCGTCGCGGAGGCGGTGTCCTGCCAGGCGAGAGCCGCCTTGAGGGCAGTGCCCTGCAGCAGGTCCTCCGGGCGCCGCCCGTGCCGGTCCCACACCTGCGCGGCCTCCGCGACACCCAGCCGAACGGCCAGGGCGCCACGATGGGTACCGACCCACTGCCTCAGCCGGGGCCAGGCCGGCAGCACCGCGGCACTGACCGGACGAAGGGCCATCTCCTCGCTGCGGAGCAGAATCCCGGCGCTGGTGAACGCATCGATCGCGCGGACCAAGGCCTCCACATCGGCGGTGCATTCCTCGGGCCGCGCCACCCGCACCGAGTCCAGCGATCCGTCCACGGCGTCGCCGGGCACGACAAGCCGGAGCATCAGTTCTTCCGCGGCCGACCGGCCGACGCCGGACAGCGCGGCGAAAGCGGCCTCGGCGCGCTCGCCGAGCGGAGGTTCCACCACGGTCGGAGTCTTCGTGACCGGCTCCGCCCTGCGGGCGCCCGTCTCCATCAGCATCCGCCGGGGGTCGGCCGACCCGGGCATGTCACCGACCAGCCCGGTCAGCAACTCCATTGAGGACGGCCGCAGCCGCGGATCCTTCGCCACCGCGGCGGCAACGAGCGGGCGGACCCTGGACGGCAGCAGAGAAAGGTCGGGCTCCACGAATGCCGTGCGGTGCGCCACCTCACCGATGTTCGCCCCGCGGAACGGCTCCACTCCGCTCGCGGCGAAGATGATCAACGCACCCCACGCGAAGACGTCCGCGGCCTGGGTGGCCCGACTCCCGGACAACACCTCCGGAGCCATATAGCCGAAGGTCCCCATCACGGCACCAGTGCGGGTGAGCGACATGCCGGGAGCCCGCGCGATACCGAAGTCGATGACACGCGGGCCCTCGCCGCTGAGCAGTACGTTGCCCGGTTTCAGGTCCCGGTGCAGCACGCCACTGTGGTGGATCGCGGCGAGCGCCGTCGCGACCCCGATGGCGAGCCTGATGAGAGAGTCCTCGGGGAGCGGGCCGCCTTGACGGATACTGTCGTCGAGCGTCCGCCCCTCGACGTATTCGGTCACGATGTACGGAGTGTCGCCGTCGAGGCCCGCCTCGAGAACCTTGGCAGTGCAGAAGGGGGCGACCCGGCGTGCGGCCTCCGCCTCCTTGACGAAACGCGACCGTGCCACCTCCTGGGCGTCACGATGCAGCGTCTTGAGAGCCACCCGGTCCCCCCGCGGACCGTACGCCTCGTACACCACCCCCTGGCCCCCCGAGCCGAGCCGGGCCGCCAGCCAGTACCCGCCCAGTTTCTCCCGGTCCTCCGCAAGCAGCTTCGTCGCCAACCCGGCCCCCCTGATAGCTGTCGTGCGCAGTTCTGCATCCTAGGACGCCGGACCGTGATCTCCAGTTGCTGAACGGTGCGGCACGGTTGCGGCCCCGAACGCACCCTGGCTGCGACCTCTGCGGGTGAGAGATCGGTGCGGGGACCCCTGCCCCGGGGGCTGTCGCATGTGGGGTGACGCCGCCTCAGACCTGGTCTTCGGTGAGTACGGCCGCAGCGGCGTTGTAGTCCTCGTCGCTGACGTGTCCGTCCGATACGCGCGTGATTGCCTCGGTCAGGCGGAGGGCGGCGCGGTCGGTCTCGGAGAAGTAGCCGGTCTCTTCCCATCCGGGCAGAACGGCGATCCGGTCGGGGTTTTCACGAGCAGGCTCCGCATCCCGGGCAGGCGGCGCCGGCCGTGATGCATTGCGCGTCAAGGCGCACCTTCTCCATATCCACGTCCACCGACAGCACCGCGACGTCCGCGACCGCCGGGAACAGCAGCTCCTTCAACTGGAGCACGACCTCTTCCACGGCCCGGACTGTCAGCCCAGCGGCACTGACCACCGCCTATTTTCGGGCGACTTCGCATACCGTCCGGAGACGTTCAGCCGTCACTCACTGTGGCCACTGCACGAAAGCTGAGCCAGAACCCATTTTCGTGAACACAGCCACGTCCTGCGGCACCCCGCGGTCGCCGCCCGCCGCATGGCTTCAACGAGGCCGCCGCGAAGTGGATCGCAGAAGCTCGTCTGGACCGGGCCGCCTCTCGCCGCCTCGATGCGGCGGTCCCGCTGCGTCCTGACCGCCCCGGGGAAGGAACGGTTGTCACCGACGACTGGCGGCAGGAGCTCCCGGTCTGTCAGACCGGTGGGCGTTCGGCCGAATCCGTGAAGAATCGGCCCGGCCCTCGGTCTTTGGGAGCAGTAAAGGCGCAGTGTCGGTGTCAGTTACACGGTGGGCCGGGGCCCCGCAGCGCGGCGGAGCCGGTTGGCGATCGCCAGTCCCAGTCCGTCCTCCACCGGCAGGGAGGCGACGATGAGGTCGCACCCGCGCTGGTCGAGCTCGCGCAGGAACCCGTACAGCCCGCGCGCATAGGCGGCCATCGAACCGGGGACCGCCACCACGGCGTGCACCTTCACCGGAGCGTCGGCGAAGGCGGCAGGTAGAAAGACGCCCACCTGGTGCCCCAGCTCTTGCGCCAGCTCCGCTTCGGAGACGACCTTCTCCGGCTCGACGAGGACGACCCGCGCGCGCGGTGCGTAGTGCGACGGGTGCTGGCCCGGCACCCGAACACGGCTCGTCGAGGGAACCGCGAGCGGGCACCCCAGCACCGCTTCGAGATCCTCGCGCGTCACCCCGCCCGGCCGAAGGATGCTCAGGGCACCACCCGTGGCGTCGACGATGGTCGACTCGACGCCGACCTCGCAGGGACCGCCGTCCAGCACGAAGTCGACGGCATCGCCGAGCTCGGCACGCACATGGTCCGCCGTCGTGGGGCTGACCGAGCCGAAGCGATTGGCGGACGGGGCCGTGACACCGCCGCCGAAGGACGACAGCAGCGCGAGTGCGACGGGGTGGTCAGGCACGCGCACCGCCACCGTCTGAAGGCCGCCGGTCGCCTCGAGGGGTACGCGGGGACCGCGCCGCAGGACCAGCGTGAGTGGTCCCGGCCAGAAGTGTTCGGCCAGCAGGCGCGCCGCCGCCGGCACGTCCTGGACCCAGTCGTCCAGCTGTTCCACGTCGCCGATGTGGACGATCAGCGGGTGGGAGGGCGGACGTCCCTTGACCTGGAAGATGCGCGCGACGGCGGCGGGGTCCTCGGCGTTGGCGCCCAGACCGTAGACGGTTTCGGTCGGGAGGGCCACCAGGCCGCCGGCGCGCAGCACACCGGCCGCCTTCTCGATGTCACTGACTCTTGCCGTCACCCTCGCAATCCTAGAAGCACAAAGGACCGGCGACGGTCATGATCAATCCCGGTCCCGACCACGGCTCCAGTCCCGGAGATCGCTTTGTCTCCTCTCGTCGGCCATGAGCGCCTGAGCGCCGCGGGACGGCGCGGGCCAGGACCCTGAAGCAGCGGGATCGACGCGCGGCGGGAACTGCGCCGAGGCCGCGAGAGGCGACGAGCTACGCACTGCCGTCGGCCAGCGGTAGCACAGGCCCAGCACGGCGGCCCGTCCGGATTTTCATCGGGGGATGTCCGTGTCTCCCACCTGACCCCCTCCTCATGATCACGACGAACTCACTCTAAATCCAAGGATAAAAATAAAACAAAAGCAGAGGTAAATTGGTGATAGGGTTTGTGTGGAGGTGGAGTATGCCGAGCGAGGAAGAGCTGTTTGCGGCGGTGGATTCGCTGCTTGAGGGCGAGCCGCAGTTGCCGCCGCCTGCGGAGCGGGCCCGGCTGCGTGAGGCCGCCGGCGTTACGCAGGCGCGGCTGGCTACTGCGCTCAAATCGACGACGCAGACGGTGAAAAACTGGGAGAGCGGCCGCTCGGAGCCGCGGCCGCCGCGCCGCCAGGCATACATGCGACTGCTGGAGGGCTGGGCGGCGAAGTACCCGCCTGAACCGGAGCCGTTGCCTGAGACATTCCCCGGCCCCGCAGCCCAGCCGCCGGTCGAACCGGTCGCCCCCGCACCCGCATCGGCACCTGTCTCCGTGGCGAAGCCGGCGGCCGCGGTCAGGCCGTCGGTGGCGCGCAGCCCGGCGGCAAAGAAGGCCGTGCCGAAGCCGGTCGCGGCCGATCCGCGGTTCCCCAACGGTCCGCTGGCCGTGCTGGACGGTGACGATCAGGCGTACTGCTTCGGCGGGATCGTGCTGGACTGCCCGGCCAAGACGATTGCGCAGCTGGTCGACTGGACGCTGACCGAGTCCGGGATCGGCGCCGCGCGGCTGCATCGCAACGGCAAGGACAGCGATCCGCTGATCGTGCTCACCGCCGCGGCCGCCGTGAAGCTCGGACTGCCCGAACGCCTGGAAGGTGCGAAGGCCCGCCGCTCACTGCGGCTGCCGGAGGACCACCCGGTGGTCAAGCAGCTCACCCGCGCCAAATGGAAGCTGACCAAACGCGGCTTCGGCCCCTGGGCGCGGATCTACCGGCCGGCGAAGGCCGGGCACCGGCAGTGCGTGCAGCTGGCGATCCTGCCGTGGGACGCCCTCGATACCCGCGCCTGGCCCGGCGTCGCCGATCTCGAGCCGGCCGACGTCGCCCGCGTCCTCGGGGTGTATGCCCAGCGTGTGATCACGCCGCGTGGGTCCACCGCCGTCTCCGGCCTGGAGCTGATGACCGCGCTGCGCCCGCCGACCCGCGCCGTGAAGAACGAGCAGACGGGGGAGTGGGTGTCCGGGCACAACCCCGGCTCGCTCGGCACCGAGCCGGTCGACCCGGCACCGCCGGAGGCGACCCCCGAGCATCCGGTCGCCCGCGGCTGGCAGGGCGGCTTCCTCGACGAGGAGGCCCACCAATGGGTGCGGGACCCGCAGTTGCTGTCCGACGAGGAGTGCCTGCTCCCCTGTGCGGTCGGCCTGGACATCAACACCGCCTTCCTCGCCGCCGCGGCCCGCCTGGTGGTCGGCCTGTCCGGCCCCGAGCATGTACGGCACCCGGTGTTCGACAAGAAGATCCCCGGATCCTGGCTCGTCGACCTCTCCCACGTCGAGCTGGACCCGCGCCTGCCCTCTCCGTTCACCCCCTCCGGGCAGCGCCCCACGGGACCTGCCTGGTATCAGACGCACACCGTCGCCTACGCGGCCGAGCTCGGCTACGACGTCGCCCCAATCGAGGCGTTCCTGCGGCGCGAGACGGGGGCGTTCCTGGACCCGTGGCACGACCGGCTCAAGACCGCCTACGTCGACACGATGGCCGACCTCGGCGTCACCAAGGACCTCACCGAGACTGCGTTCCTCGCCGCGATGGAGCAGCACAAGCAGGCCGACCCCGGCCTGGCGGCCGTACTGGCGGCGATCAAGGCGACGGTGAAGGGCGGCATCGGCAAGCTCCGCGAACGCCCCCAAGGGCGGCACTACCGCGACGGCGAACGGTGGCCCGCGCTGGAGCGTCCGACCTGGCGGCCGGACATCCGCGCCGCCGTCATCTCCAAGGCGCGGGTGAACATGCACCGCAAGATGCTCAACACCGCCAAGGCGACCGGCCGGTACCCGCTCGCCGTCCTCTCCGACTGCGTCGTCTACGCCAGCCCCGGCCCCTCCCCGCTCGACTTCCTGCCCCGCACACCGGACGGCAAGCCGCTGCCCGGCTCCTTCCGCCTCGGCCCCACCCCGGGCCTGGCCAAGCTCGAAGGCGTCCAGGAAATGGCCTGGGCGGTCGACCTCATGGAGCAGGGCCTGAACCCGGCCCGCCACATCAAGGGCGGCGACGCCGTCCTCGAGGACGGAGAGTAAAGCGGTGGGGGACATCGACGACGCCCTGGAACGCGCGGACCAGGAAGCCTTCACCCGCGAACCGCCCAAGACCCTTCCGGCCCGGATCAACTACCTGGTGCGGCAGTTGAAGAGCACCCGCGCCGTCGCCGAGGCGCTCGGCGTGACCCAGCGCTCCGTGGAGCGCTACCGCACCGGCGCACGCAAGAAGCCGCCGAAAGACATCGCCGACCGCATCGAGCAGGAGGTCCGCGCCCGCTGGCAGCCCCAGGTCCGCAAACGCCGCCGCCGACAGGCCGCCGCCGCCACCGGCATCACCGTGGAAACCCGCGCCCGTTTCGGCTACACCGCCCCCATCGGCACCACCGACGACGGCCGGATGCGCCGACTGACCGTCCACCTCCCCCCCGACTACGCCAACCGCCTCTTCAACGCCCAGCAGCAAGGCGCAAGCGACCAGAAACTGCGCGCCATCGTCGCCGAAGGACTCCAGGAAATCTATTTCAAGGACGGCGGACGCCGCGCCGACAACCTGGAAGTGGAATTCACGGACATCGACTATTTCGACGTTTCCTTTTAACTTCTCTACGTACCGCGGTTCTCGTCGTGCCGGTCTTACGGGCGGCAAGCGTCGCCGCCCCGCTCCTGCGGCTGCACATGGACGACGGTGACCCCTTCCTCGATGAGCAGGGCGTCTACGACCTCCTCCATGGAGATGGCGAGACCGTCGTGCGGACTCCGGTTGCCCAGCAGCTGAGTGGAGCGGCCGGCCACGGCTGGCACTCCCCGTGAGGCGCAGATCTGTGAGCGCTGTTCCAGCGCGTGGTGCCGCAGGCGCCGTCGCGGCCTCAGGGCGGCGGCGGGCGCCGCCACGGTGACCGGAGGTCCTGGCCCCGTTCACGTTCGCGGCAACCTCAACTGGGCAGCGGAGCCGCGGGTACGGCATGCCTTCAACAGGCTTGGGATGCCTCCGGCTTGATAACAAGACGCCCCCTCCCCTCCTTGGCTGTTTCACATGTTGATCACGACTACATGATCAACATATGCTCAGCCGGCTCGAGATCAACTACTGACAAGGGACTCCATGAGATCTGGCATACGCGCAACCGTCGTCGGCGCAGCCGCAGCTGCCATGCTCGGCCTTGGCGCTCTCCCCGCGAACGCAGCCGTGACCTCCTGCCCCAGCGACGGCCACCTCCCCGGGGGCGCGCGCTGCAGCAAGCTGTCCAACGGCGTCCTGTCCGCGCACACGACCAGCAGGGGCGACTACATCATGGTCGGCTACTACCGCGCTTCCGGCGGCAGCCTGACTGCAAAGCTCGGCTGGGAGCGCCACTCGACCAACAACTGGTGGGCCTACCAGAACATGTCCAACACGCCGTTCCACTACGACAAGCAGACGGGCCTCACCGCCAGCTGTAGCGCGATGATCGGCAAGCTCTACACGAGTGGCGGCAGCAGCTACGCAACGCCGCCCGTGGATCCCTGCTAGTCCGCTCCGCAGGACACTTACCCGGGCCCGCGTTGCTCCTAGCCCCTTGGGCAGCGCGCGGGCCCTTTCCTCTGAACAGGTATCCACGTGATCGAAGCCGTCTTCCAGGACCACCTCACCTTTCTCGCGCTTGCCGTCGCAGCAACTCTGGCCACCGGCGCCGTCGTGTACCTCGTGGCCGCTCGACGCGTCGACCGTGTCCGCGCTGTGCTCTACGGGCTATGGGCCTCCTCGACCCTCGGGCCCATCATCCTGACCACCTGGGGCGGCAGTGGAACGCGGACTCTTGTCTGCACAATCAATCCCGCCGTGATCGAGGCGTTCGCCACCACGCAGGGACAGCTCAACGCTCTGCTGTTCGCGCCATTCGGCCTGTTCGCCGTCCTGGCCACCCGGCGGCCCGTCTTCAGCGCGGGGCTCGGGGTCCTGTTCACCGCGTCGGTGGAGACGGCCCAGGCCGCCATGCCCTACGTCGCCCGCCTCTGCGACACCGACGATCTGGCCACCAACGCCGCCGGCGTTCTTGTAGGGGTGGTCATCGGCACCCTCGTGTGCCGCCGACTCCCCGGCGGCACGCCTCTCGCTCCATTCGTCGTCCGACGCGCCGTCATCGCCGGCACTGCCACCTCGCTGATCATCGCGACAGTCTGGGCCACTGCTATTGAGCCCGTCCGCGCAGTCCTGCCGACCGAGGTCCCCACCGCGAGCGCGCAGCAGGTTCAGGCACTCAACACCGCACTCGGAGCAGCCCTCGACGACTCCTATGTCGTCAAGAAGGCGAACTTCCACCACAACGTAGAAGGCCCCGACACCATCAACACGCCGCTTCCCGGAGGCTTTGCCGAACTCACCTGGCCGGACCGCGAAAAGCTCACGATCCACTTCACCCCGACCAACCACGGTGAGGGAACGCACGCCTATCGGATCCCCGGGGCCAGCAAGCCTGTACGCACAGCGAAGGAGGCCCAGAAGGTCGCCACCCTCTTCGCTCAACGTCGCATGCCCTGGGCCCTGCGTGACTCGAATGTCCGGACGTGGCCGATCGACGCAAACGATGACAGTCTCGGCTGGGTAGTCGAATGGCGCCGCTGGCAGGGCAAACTCCTGATGCCCATGCGGCTGGACATCGTCATCGAACCCTCAGGTCGCCTGACAGGCCTCATCGCCCGCAACATCGACGACCCGAAACTGCCGCGTATCGAGATCAACAAGGACGAGGCATGGCAGGCGTTCGAGTCCCACCACAAGATCAAGCCCGGCCAGGCAGAGCGCGCAGAGCCCGTCTATCTGGTCGAACGGGAAGGCGATGAGTGGCGCGTTCACTGGCGCCTGGCCGCCCGCCAAGATGACACCCTGCTCTCAGCCATCGTGGACGCCACCACCGGGAAAGTGCTGAAGCCGTCAGCCATGCCGGCAGGCGGTGAACCGCCTGTCGAGGAGGGAGTCGAGGGCCCCTGACCCGCCGGGCAAAGAGGGCGTTGCGAGGACGTCTGTTTCGGTGTCGAGCAGCGCGTCCTCGTCGCCCTGCGGGCCCCTGGTGAGGAGACCTCATAGACGAGGCGCCCGACACCATGGCGGACTACATCACCGCCGACGTCGAGCGCGGGCCCCGGGGCCTGTTCGGGCTCATCACCTCCCACCACCCCGCGACGATCTTCGCAACGAGGGCGCCGGACGTGCCCACTGCGGGCCATGAGAGTGCCCTCCGCGGGTGGTGCCCTGGACGCGT
>NZ_JBSGZJ010000179.1:0-13336 GCF_053610925.1 Streptomyces sp. NPDC054847
CCGTCCTGCCGGGACCGGCGGACGGCGTCCCATTGACTTACGGTGCGTCCGCGCCTTCCGCGATCGCGTCCGCCACCTCCGCCACCCGCTCCTGCTCCTCGGCCGCGAACCGCTCCCGGTCGAGTTGTTCCGCGATCTCCTCGTCCTGGGACATCAGCAGGTCGAGGCTGGCGTCGCCCATCTCGAAGACGCCCATGTCGAGATACGCCTTCTGCAGCCGCTCGCCCCAGAGCCCGATGTCCTTGACGCACGGCACGATCCGGCTGAAGAGCAGCTTGCGGAACAGGTGGAGGAACTCCGACTGCTCCGAGTACTCCTCCGCCTCCTTCTTCGAGACGCCGAAGTTCTCCAGGACCTCGATGCCGCGCAGCCGGTCGCGCATCAGGTAGCAGCCCTCGATCACGAACTCCTCGCGTTCGCGCAGTTCCGCGTCGCTCAGCTGCTTGTAGTAGTCGCGCAGTGCCATCCTGCCGAACGCCACATGACGTGCCTCGTCCTGCATGATGTACGCGAGGATCTGCTTCGGCAGCGGCTTGGTCGTGGTGTCGCGGATCATGCCGAAGGCCGCGAGGGCCAGGCCCTCGATGAGGACCTGCATGCCGAGGTAGGGCATGTCCCAGCGGGAGTCGCGCAGGGTGTCGCCGAGCAGGGACTGAAGGTTGTCGTTGATCGGGTAGAGCATGCCGATCTTCTCGTGGAGGAAGCGGCCGTAGATCTCGGCGTGCCGGGCCTCGTCCATGGTCTGGGTGGCGGAGTAGAACTTGGCGTCGAGGTCCGGGACCGATTCGACGATCCTGGCCGCGCAGATCATGGCGCCCTGCTCGCCGTGGAGGAACTGGCTGAACTGCCAGGACGTGTAGTGCTTGCGCAGCTCGCCCTTGTCCCGTTCGGTCATCTTCGCCCAGTGCCGGGTGCCGTACAGGGTGAGCGCCTCGTCGGGTGTGCCCAGCGGGTCGTACGGGTCAACCTCGAGGTCCCAGTCGATGCGCCTGGCGCCGTCCCACTGCTTGTCCTTGCCCTTCTGGTAGAGGGCGAGAAGGCGGTCGCGGCCGTCTTCGTACTCCCAGCTGAAGCGGGCGGCTCCCGAGGCGGGGACCTGCCAGAGCGGGTTGTCCGGTGCGTGTGTGTAGCGGTCGTGGGTCGACACTTCCGGCTCCTTCGCCTCGTACTCCTGGGTACGCAAGGCCAGTTGGCAGGCTCACACGCTGATAGACGCTCAGTCAACAAGTCGTGCACAGGGGATTGACGAGCTTACTGACGGGGAGTCTCATAACACCGACGCCGGTAATCCGACTCGCGAGGTGCCCTCAGCCATGACGACAGTGACCGACCGCGACGTGCAGCTGCTCCGCGACGCACTCGGCCCGCTCCGGGACCGCGAACAGGTCGCCGCGCGCCTGCTCGAGTCCTCCGCCAAGCACTCCTTCGACCCCGACAAGGAGCTCGACTGGGAGGCACCCATCGAGGAGGGCAAGTGGTTCTGGCCGCCCGAGCTGGTCTCCCTCTACGACACCCCGCTGTGGCGGAAGATGTCGGAGGAACAGCGGATGGACCTGGCCAGGCACGAGGCCGCCTCACTGGCCTCGCTCGGGATCTGGTTCGAGATCATCCTGATGCAGCTGCTGGTGCGCCACATCTACGACAAGTCGGTGACCAGCAACCACGTCCGCTACGCCCTCACCGAGATCGCGGACGAGTGCCGGCACTCGATGATGTTCGCCCGCATGATCCAGAAGGGCGGGGCGCCCGCGTACCCGGTGCCGCGCGTCTACCACAACCTGGCCCGCGTGCTGAAGACCGTCTCGACCACGCCCGGCTCGTTCGCCGCCACCCTCCTCGGCGAGGAGATCCTCGACTGGATGCAGCGCCTGACCTTCCCCGACGAGCGGGTGCAGACGCTGGTGCGCGGCGTCACCCGCATCCACGTCGTCGAGGAGGCCCGCCATGTGCGGTACGCCCGCGAGGAGCTGCGCCGCCAGATGGTGACCGCGCCCCGCTGGGAGCAGGAGTTCACCCGGCTCAGCTGCGGCGAGGCGGCACGCGTCTTCAGCGTCTGCTTCATCAACCCGCAGGTGTACGAGAACATCGGCCTCGACCGCCGCGAGGCCGTCGCCCAGGTGAAGGCCAGCGGGCACCGGCGCGAGGTCATGCAGACCGGCGCACGCCGGCTGACCGACTTCCTGGACGACATCGGCGTGCTGCGCGGGGCCGGCCGCAGGCTGTGGAAGAGTTCCGGCCTTCTCGCGTGATCGCATGAGGGGCGCCGCGCGGGCTGCGGTTACGCTGCGGAGCATGACCAGTCCCGCTCCCGCGACCCGCGCCTACCGACGGCTCAGCGTCGAGGAGCGCCGCACGCAACTGCTCGCCGCGGCGCTCACCCTCTTCGCGCACCGGCCGCCGGAGGAGATCTCGCTCGACGACGTGGCGGAGGCGGCCGGGGTGTCGAGGCCGCTCGTCTACCGGTACTTCCCCGGCGGCAAGCAGCAGCTCTACGAAGCGGCCCTGCGCTCGGCCGCCGACCGGCTCGAGCTGTGCTTCACGGAACCGAAGGCGGGTCCGCCGACCGAGCGCCTGACCCGCGTGCTGGACCGCTATCTGGCCTTCGTGGACGAGCACGACGCGGGGTTCAGTGCCCTGCTGCGGGGCGGCAGCGTCGCCGAGACCTCCCGTACGACGGCGATCGTCGACGAGGTGCGGCGGGCCGCCGCCGAGCAGATCCTCGTCCACCTCGGCGTGGACGGCCCGGGGCCGCGGCTCCACATGATGGTCAGGACCTGGATCGCGGCGGTCGAGGCCGCCTCGCTGATCTGGCTGGACGAGGACAAGCAGCCGCCGGCCGACGAGCTGCGCGAATGGCTCGTCGACCATCTGGTCGCGCTGCTGACGGTGACGGCGGCGACCGACGAGGAGACGGCCGGCGTGGTCGCGGACCTGCTCGCGCAGGAGACCGCGGCCGGCCCCGTCGGCACGCTGGTGCGCAGGCTGGGGCCCGTCGTGGGCGGCGCCGCCCACCTGCTGTGAGACTGGTCGGGTGAGAAGCGAGAACACCCCCTTCGAGGGCGGTCCCCTGGACGGGCGGGTGCTCCCCGTCCTGGTCGGCCCCACCGGCCACCCCCCGAAGTGGTACAAGGTGCCCGTACCGAACGACGACGGCTCCCCGCCCACCGTGTACGCGTACCGCCGGGTCCCCTCCGGTCACACGAAGCGCCTCGGGCTCCAGCGTGGCTGGAAGTACGAGTACGCGCCCGAGGGCGTCGAGCGGCGCGAGATCAGATGGCCCTGGTCCAAGCCGGGGGGCGGCGCGTAGGACGTCTGCGTGCCCGCGACCGGGCCGCGGCCCGGCTGCGGTCCGCCGGAGGGCTGCTCGCGTCGCTCTCCGCCGAGCAGCTCACGGCCCTCGCCACCACGCCCGGCACGCCGCCGGCCCCGCCCCGGCCGCCGTCCGGCGCGACGGCCGGCGGCGCGGGCGGGACGACGGTTCGGACGGGAGCGAGGCGGCGGACAGCGGTCAGGCTCCGGAGACCGACGCCAGGTAGGCCTCGGCCTTCTCCGGCTCGTAGAAGAAGTTCTCGAAGTCCGCCGGGTCGTTGAAGCCGTTGGCGAACCGGTCGGCCACCGGCTGGAGCACGCCGCCCGCGCCGATCAGGTCGAGCACGTGCTCCGGCGGGACACCCAGCATCGCGTTCGTCCACTTGGTGACGTGCTGCGCCGTGTCCCAGTAGCGGTCGAAGGTGCTCTGCATCCACTGCTCGTCGAACGGCCGGTCGCCGTGCTCGGTGATCGACGCGAGGTAGGAGGCGGCGCACTTGGACGCGGAGTTGGAGCCCTGGCCGGTGATCGGGTCGTTCGCCACGACGACGTCGGCGACGCCGAGCACGAGCCCGCCGCCGGGCAGCCGGCCGATGGGGTTGCGGACGGTCGGGGCGTACCGGCCGGCGAGCGTGCCGCCCGCGTCGGTCAGCTCGACCTTGGTGGCCCGCGCGTACTCCCAGGGCGTGAACTTCTCCATGAGTTCGAGCGTCAGGGCGAGGTGCTCCGCGGGGTCCTTGACGCCCTGGAAGACGTCCAGCGGCCCACCGGGGACGCCCTCCCAGAAGAGGATGTCGGCCCGCCCGGAGGTGGTGAACGTCGGCATGACGAACAGCTCGCCGACACCGGGGACCAGGTTGCAGCGGACCGCGTCGTAGTCGGGGTGCTCGGGGCGCGGCCCGAGACCGTGGACGTACGCCACGGCGAGCGCGCGCTGCGGCTCCGCGTACGGGGAGCGGGAGGCGTCACGGCCGAACATCGAGACCAGTTCGCCCTTGCCGGCCGACACCAGCACCAGGTCGTAGGTGCGGGAGAAGTAGTCGAGGTCGGAGACGGCGGCGCCGTGGATGACGAGCTGACCGCCGCGCTGGGCGAACGTCTCCATCCAGCCGGCCATCTTCACGCGCTGGTCCACCGACTGCGCGTAGCCGTCGAGCTTGCCGACCCAGTCGACCGCGCGGCTCGCGTCGGGCGCGGCGACCGAGACGCCGAGGCCCTCGATCTTCGGGGCCTGCGACTCCCAGAAGTTGAGGCCGAGGTCGCGCTCGTGC
Organism: Streptomyces sp. NPDC054847; assembly: GCF_053610925.1. Classification (NCBI taxonomy): domain Bacteria; kingdom Bacillati; phylum Actinomycetota; class Actinomycetes; order Kitasatosporales; family Streptomycetaceae; genus Streptomyces; species Streptomyces sp. NPDC054847. The sequence continues at coordinate 4,581 of NZ_JBSGZJ010000179.1, forward strand.
TCGAGGGCGGTGTGGAACATGCACTGCGTGGACATGACCCGGCCGGCCCGGATCTCGTCCGCCGTGCGGTTCGACATCAGGGTGACCTCGTAGCCCTGGGACTGGAGGCCGAGGGCGAGCTGGAGGCCGGACTGACCGGCACCGACTATGAGTATCTTCCGCATGGCGGGTTCTCCGTGGTTCTGCGTCGCGGTTCGGGAGGCTATTCGGGGGTGGCGTCGAGGGCGTGGGCGACCAGCGCCAGCAGCGACTCGACCACCGTGATCCGGTTACGGGCGTCCATGATCACAACCGGTACGTGCGGCGGCACCGTCAGGGCCTCCCGTACGTCCGCCGCCTCGTACGCGGTAGTTCCCTCGAAGTGGTTGACGGCCACGATGTACGGCAGCCCGCAGCTCTCGAAGTAGTCGAGGGCAGGGAAGCAGTCGGGCAGCCGGCGGGTGTCGGCGAGCACGATCGCGCCGATCGCCCCGCGCACCAGGTCGTCCCACATGAACCAGAAACGCTGCTGGCCGGGCGTGCCGAAGACGTACAGCACCAGGTCGTCGTCGAGCGTGATCCGGCCGAAGTCCATGGCCACCGTAGTGGTGACCTTGTCGGGCGTGGCGGTGAGGTCGTCGGTCTCCTCGCTCGCCCGGGTCATCAGCGCCTCCGTCTGGAGCGGCGTGATCTCCGAGACCGAGCCGACGAACGTCGTCTTGCCGACGCCGAAACCGCCCGCGACAACGATCTTCGTCGCGGTGGGCGCACGAGTGGTGTCCAACTGCCAGGCCTGCACGGCCTCTTCGGTACGGGCCTCGGGCTCCGTACCGTGGGACGTGTCGAGGGGCGCGGCGTCGGGCCGTGCGAGCGTGTCAGAGGCGGCGGAGTCCACTCAGCACCCTTTCCAGCAGTGCGCGGTCGGGCTGGCCGGTGCCGTGACCGGTCCCGTACACACGGATCTTTCCCTGGTCCGCCAGGTCGCTGAGCAGCACCCGGACGACACCGAGCGGCATCTTGAGCAGCGCCGATATCTCGGCGACGGTACGCATACGGCGGCACAGTTCGACGATCGCCCGCAGTTCGGGCATCACCCGGGCGAGAGTGCCGCCGGGCAGTTCCTTGCGCTCGGGCGGCGCCTCGAGCGCGGCGACGAACGTCTCGACGAGCAGCACGTGCCCGAAGCGGGTACGGCCGCCGGTCAGGGAGTACGGGCGGACCCGGGCGGGACGTTTGCCGTCACCGCGCACGGGAAGTCGGGGGCCGGTCATCACAGACCACTCTCCATCGATTTGCGCAGTTCACTGCGGACTTCGGGGGTGAGTACGTGTCCGGCGCGGCCTACGAACAGCGCCATGTGGTACGCCACGACGCTCATGTCGCAGTCGGGTGTCGCGTGCACCCCGAGCAGGGAGCCGTCGCTGATCGACATGACGAAGAGGCTGCCCTCCTCCATGGCGACCATCGTCTGCTTGACGCCTCCGCCGTCCATCAGGCCGGCGGCCCCGACGGTGAGACTGCCGATGCCGGAAACGATCGTGGCGAGGTCCGCGCTGGAGCCCTTCGGGCCCTCGCGCGGGGCTACGGCGGCCGGGGCTGCGTTGAGCTCCGCGTCGGAGGACAGCAGGAGCAGTCCGTCCGACGAGACGACGGCGACGGAGCGCACACCTGGCACCTCCTCCACCAGATTGCCCAGCAACCATTGAAGGTTGCGAGCCTCCCTGCTCAGGCCGAACGTGCCGGTCGCAGTCAACTGCGTGCCTCCTCGACTGTGTCCCCCGTCTCCGCTTCGGTCTCCCGCCGGCCCGTCCGGTGTGCCGGGTCCGCCGGTTCCGTCTCTGCTGTGGTCTGCGCGAGTTCGGCCTCCGCGTCACGGCGGCCGTCCTTGGCGCCCTGGTGGAAGCCGCCGAGCCGGCGGCGCAGGGCCTCCGCGTCGACGCTTCCGGTGCGCCCGGAGGGGGCGGCCGCGGGCTGGACGGACTTCGGCGTGCGCTTGGGCAGGCCCTTGTCCGTGACCCGGTCCCAGGCGGCGGGAGCCTCCGGCGCGCTTCCGCCGACGGGCTCCTGCTCCGGTTCCGGACCCTGCTCGGGCTCCCCCGGTTCCTCGGGCTGCCTCGGCAGCCGCATCGTGAACGTCTCCTGGTCGACGCCGGTGGTCACCGGGTCGCCGTCGGCCGTCCGCTCGTGTGTCTCCGGCTCCGCGGCGGCGGCGAGGATCGCCCGCTCCGCGGCCTCGACGAACGGGTCGGGCTCGAGCCGCTGCTCGGCCTGCGGGTCCGGGCCGTGGCCGTACGCGTGGCCGTGCCGGTGGTCCTGCGCGAGGTCGTCACCGTCGTGGCCGTCCTCGTGGTCCTGGGCGCGGTCGTCGCCGGGGGCGGCCGGGCCGTCGTCGAGCACGTCGGCGCTGTCGAACCCGGTGAGGAGGTCGGCGTCCGGCGCCGTGGCTCCGGCCGATGCGGCCGGTGCGGTCTGTCCGGCCGGTGCCGTCGCTTCGGTCGCTTCGGCCTGTGCGGCCGGTTCGGCCGCTTGGGCCGGTTCCGCCACCGGGGCGCTGCCCTGAGCGTGGTGCACGGGCTCGTGCTGTGCCGGCTCGCCGCCCGCCGGCGACGCGAAGGGCTCCGCCGGCTCCTGACCGGCCGCTTCCGCCTCGTGGCCCGTCACGCCGGAGTCCTCGACCGGCTCCGTTCCGCCGGAGGGGACGTTCTCGGAAACGTCCGGGCCGGCGCCGTCGGCGTCCGCCGGGTCCGTGTCCTGCCGCCGCGGGCTCTTGGGCAGGGCGTTGGAGTTCGCCTCCGCCACCGAGCCGGGGAGGTTCAGCGCCGGGGCGGCCCCCGGCACCGGTACCTGGCGTCCCGCCGTCGCGGGCGGTCCCGTCGGCAGCAGCGCCTGCGGCACCACGACCACGGCGGTGATCCCGCCCTGCTTGTGCTCGCGGAGCTGGATCCGCACTCCGTGGCGTGCGGCCAGCAGCGCGGCCACGCGCAGTCCGAGGCCCTCGCCCTCACGGCCTGCCGGGGGCTCCGTCTCGTACGACTCCGGGTCCTCGAGCCGGGCGTTGATCTCGGTGATGCGGCCCGCGGTCATACCGATGCCGGCGTCCTGGACGGAGAGCATCACCTCGCCGCTCTCCAGCAGCCAGCCGGAGAGCTCCACCTGGGCGTCCGGCGGCGAAAACGACGTGGCGTTCTCGAGGAGTTCGGCGACCAGGTGGCTGAGGTCGTCCGCGGCGAAGCCGGCGACCTGGGCGTGCGGCGGAAGGGACTGGATGACCACCCGCTCGTAGCGCTCGATCTCGCTGACCGCGGCGCGCAGCACGTCGACGAGCGGGACGGGGCCGACATGGCCGTGTCCGTGGTCGGTGCCGGCGAGGACCAGCAGGTTCTCGCTGTGCCGGCGCATGACGGTGGCCATGTGGTCGAGCTTGAAGAGCGTGGCGAGGCGCTCCGGGTCCTGCTCGCGTTCCTCCAGCTTCTCGATGACGCCGAGCTGGCGCTCCACGAGTCCGAGGGTGCGCAGCGAGAGGTTCACGAACGTGTGGTGGACGGTGTGGCGCAGCCGGTCCAGTTCGCGGGCGGTCTCCTCGGTGCGCTGCCGCAGTTCGGCGCGCGCCTCGGTCAGCTCGGCCTCGAGCGCGGCGCGCGAGCCGAGGAGTTCGCCCCGGTCGGCGTCGAGCTGCGCGGCACGTGTCCCGAGGTCACGGAGCCTGCCGTGGAGGCTGTTGAGGGACCGTACGACCTGGGCGAACTCATCGTTGCGGCCGGTGAAGCGGACCGGTTCCTCGCTCTGTGGGACCGGGGCGTCGGCGAGCCTGGCGGCGCCGATCCGCAGGACGGCGAGCGGGCGGGTGAGCGTGCGGGACACCGCGGCGAGCACGCCGACGGTGACGACCACCAGGCCGCCGAGGAGGGCGATACGGATCTCGAGCGCGGTGAGGTCGTCGTCGCGCAGCTGCTCGAACCGTTCGGTCCGTTCGGTGGCGAGGGAGGACTCCGCGCCGCGCATCTGCTCGATCCGGGCGGTGAGCGCGGCCTCCAGTTCGGCGGGGTCCGTGCCGCGTTCCGCGTCGGAGAGCTTGGGCTGGTCGGTCAGGCGGGTCAGGTACGTCTCGGCGGTCTTGACCTCGGGCCCGGTGACGGTGGCGGCGAACTTGTCCCGGGCGGTCGGTCCGGCGGCCTGGTCGAAGTCGGCGAGGGCGGCCAGTTCGCGTACTCGTGCCTGCTGTGCGGCGGCGGTGAGGGCGTTGCGGGTGCGGGCGTCGGCGCCGGTGTCCTCGCCGGCACTCTCCACAGGGAGCCCGGTGACGGGGTCGTAGGAGAGGACCGGGTCGGGCTGGGGCACGGCGAGCGCGGCGAGCAGCAGCCCCCGGGCGGCGGACGCCTGTTCGACGGCGAGGCTGAGCTCGGCGGGGGCCCTGGTGGCCTCGGCGGCGCGGGGCGGCGTCCGGTCGGCGAGCTCGCCGGCCAGGGCGTGCAGCGCGGAGATGACCGCGGTGTAGGCCTGGTGGGTCTCCATCGCGGTGCCCTCACCGGACAGCGCGGTGCGGCGGACCGAGGGTACGGACGCGAGCGAGCGCCGCAGCTCCGCACGGTCGGTGGCAAGGGCGTCGCGCATCTCGTCGAGCTGCCGGTCGACGCGGTTGCCGAGGCTGTCGGAAACCTCGCGGCGGTCCTTCTTGTCGCCCTCCTGCTCCTCCCCGCCGGCCGCGATGTACGCGGTGAGCTCGTCGCGTTCGTCGGCGAGCGAGTGGGCGAGGGTGACGGCCTGCCGGTCGAGCGCGGCCAGGGTGACCAGCCGCTGGGACTCGGTCAGGTCGCCGGAGGCGGCGAGGATGCCGGGAGTGCCCGCGGCGACGACGACGAGGCCGGCGACGGCGACACCGGCGACCAGCCGGTTGCGTACCCGTCGGGAGCGGCCGGCCGGCGCCTGCGCGGTCGTGGTCTGTTCGGGCGGGTCCTGCGCGGCTGTGTCCTGGGCGCGGGGCGCCGGGATCTGCTGGGGAGGGGCCGGGGCCTGGGGGTCGCCCGGTGCTCCCGTGGACGGGGTTCCAGTGGGCCTGCCGCCGTTGCCCCGAGGCCGCTTCTTCTGCACCGGTGCTCGCAATCTTGCTTGACTCGTCCACCCATGAAGCAGAGATGACGACCGGTCACGCGCGTAAGCCCCACCCCTGGTACGGCTTCCGACCATTCCAGTGCCTTTGGGAGGGAGGCGCGCATCGGCCGCTCCGCCACCCGAACGAGTGAACAACACTCGCGAGTTGGCGAACAACTTCCCCGCGCGGCCCGCCGGGCCGCGCGGAGCCCGTGGGTTGGACCTTCCGGCCCCCCTTTGGCACTATGTGCGCCCGCAGGTTCGCACAGCCGCCCATTCGGGGCGAAGCACACCGTCTGACCTGCTGGTACGGGCCAAGCACCGCTCTGCGAGGGCCTTGTGAAGGTCTCATGCAGACTGGGTCCATGCGCATCGATCTGGCCACCTCCCCCGGCTCTCCCGAACGCCCCAACGAGGACTGGGTGTCAGTCGCCCTGCCCGCCTCGGGCCAGGGTGGAACCGTCGTCGCGCTCGACGGCGTGACGCCTCCGAGCGGGGACGCGGGCTGCGTGCACGGTGTGCCGTGGTTCACAGCCCGACTGGGCGGCGCTCTGGTCGAACTGTCCGGTTCGCGGCGTGACCTGACACTTCGGGAGGTGCTCGCCGAGGCAATCCGGCGCACCGCGGACGCCCATCGCGACACCTGTGACCTTTCTCACGTGCGCACTCCCCAGGCGACGGTGGTGCTGGCGCGTTGGGGCGGGCCGGAGGGGGAGGTCGAGTACCTGGTGCTCTCCGACTCGACGCTGCTGCTCCGGTCGCCCGACGGGACGGTGTCCGCGGTGCTGGACGACCGGCTGGGCCGCCTGCCGCGTGAGGCGCTGCGGACCCACGCCTCGGCGGACGCGCTGCGGAACGCGGAGGGCGGGTTCTTCACGGCGGCGGCGGACCCGGCGGTGGCCCTGCGCGCGGTGGCGGGCAGCGTTCCGCGCGAGCGGGTGAGCGCCGTCGTGGCGCTCACCGACGGCGCCTCGCGCTGGGTGGACATGTTCGGCGCGGGCGACTGGGCGAAGTGCGTGGCGCTGCTGCGCGAGGAGGGCGCTCAGGGACTGATCGACCGGGTGCGGGAGCTGGAGGCGGAGGCGGGAGCCCGTACGGCGGCGATCCGGTGGAAGCTCCACGACGACGCGTCCGCGGTCTTCGCCGAACTGTGAGCCCGCCGGGGTGCGGCGGCGCCGTCCGTCAGCTCTCCGCGCGGGCGTTGAGCTGGTGCAGCAGTCGTGCCAGCTCCGCGACCTCGTGACGGTCCCAGCCGGCCAGCTTGTTGCGGTACCGGTCGCGGCGGGCGTCGCGCACATGGCGGAACCGGGCCGTTCCGTCCTCAGTGAGCCGTACGAGGGAGGCACGGCCGTCGGCGGGGTCCGGTTCGCGGGTCACCAGGCCCAGTTCCTCGAGGGCCCGCAGCTGCCGGCTCATGGTCGCCTTGCCGACGCCGAAGTAGCCGGCCAGTTCGGTGGCCCGCTGGGCCCCGGCCTCGTCCAGCCGTACGAGGAGCCCGTAGGCGGCGGGCTCGAGTTCTGGGTGGACCTCGCGGGCCATTTCACCGGAGGAAGCCCTGGCGCGGCGCAGAAAGACGGACAACTCCCGCTCGAGCGCGAGGAATTCCTGGTCCACACCACTTCCGCCGTTCGGGCCCGCTCCACCCGCCGTACCGCCTTCGTGCACGTCAGCACCCCTCGTACGCTTTCCGGGTCGTGAAAGTTTCTTACGGCGGCCGGTATCGCCGCAGCTCCGCCAGTATTTCGCAGGCGTAGACCAACGGCGGCGCCGAGGCCCCCTTCCTACGGCGGGTCTACGTGCGTAGCGTCCTTCGTGACATGTCCACACCATTCACTCCGCCACGACATGTCGACACGTCGTCAGTTCCCCCCACCGAGGCCTTCGGAGGCACGCAATGCCCGTGCACAGATCCGGAACGACCGGTCGTCGGCGCCTCGCCGCGGCCGGCACTCTCCTCGCAGTCCTCTCCCTCCTCCTCACGCTTCCCGGCACCGCCACGGCCGATCCCAAGCCGGAGCGCGGCTCCGCCCACATGGGCATGGGCGTCGTCGCCCACGACGGCCAGGGCGGTCCCCCGCGCGACACCCGTGCCGTCCAGACGGAAGGCGTCGACGTCTCCAGCCACCAGGGGAACGTCGACTGGTCGGCCCTGTGGGCCGGCGGGGTCAAGTGGGCCTACGTGAAGGCCACCGAAGGCACGTACTACAAGAACACGTACTTCACGCAGCAGTACAACGGCTCGTACAACATCGGCATGATCCGGGGCTCGTACCACTTCGCCACCCCGAACACGACGACGGGCACCGCCCAGGCGGACTACTTCGTCGACAACGGCGGCGGCTGGTCCCGCGACGGCAAGACCCTTCCCGGCGTCCTCGACATCGAGTGGAACCCCTACGGCGCCGCCTGCTACGGCAAGTCGCAGGCCGGGATGGTCACCTGGATCCGCGACTTCCTGAATCGCTACAAGGCACGGACCGGCCGTGACGCGGTCATCTACACGGCGACCAGCTGGTGGACGCAGTGCACCGGCAACTACGCCGGCTTCGGGGCCACCAACCCGCTGTGGATCGCCCGCTACAACACCACGCCGGGCACCCTCCCGGCCGGCTGGCCCTACTACACGATGTGGCAGTACACCTCGTCCGGGCCGATCGTCGGCGACCACAACAAGTTCAACGGCGCGTACGACCGGGTCCAGGCGCTCGCCAACGGCTGACCCCGGCTCACGGGGCCCGTCCCGACGCGCCGGTCGTCACGACCAGTGCGCGGGGCGGGTGAACCCGTCGGGGAGCCGGGTGGCCGCGTCGCCCCTGGCCGCGTTGAGCTGCGGCTGGGTGAGGAAGATGCAGCCGGTCAGATCCGCGCCGGACAGATCGGCGTCCCTCAGGTCGGCGCCGATGAGGTCGGCCAGCCGCAGATCGGCACCCGTCAGGTCGGCCGCGATCAGATACGCGCCGCGCAGACTGACACCCCGCAGATCCGCGTTCCTCAGCCGGGCGCCCATCAGGTCCGCTCCCCTGCGGTCCTTCTTCTTCCGCCCGGTCCCCGCTCCCGCGCGCACGAGTTCGCTGGCACGCAGCAGCAGGACGTTGACCTGCTCGCGTTCGGCGCCGACGTCCAGCTTCAGCAGCGCGCCGGGAGCGATCTGGGTGAGCTCCTCGATGTGCTCCTGGCGCCGGCGCAGCTTCCCGTGGAGCTCGCGGGCGGAGTCCAGCGTCAGCGCCTGGGCCACGTACCAGAGCAGTTCGTGCAGCTGCCGGACGACGGGGAAGACCTCGAACATCTCCCGGGCCGTGCCCGGGGCCTCACGCCAGCTCGTCCCGCCGTAGGTGATCTGCGAGACCTGCTGGCCCGCGCCGAAGCAGTCGTAGACGGTGCAGCCGGAGTAGCCGCTGTCCCGCAGGCGGGCGTGGATGCCGCAGCCGAAGTCGGTGCGCAGGTTCGCGCAGGGCTTGCCGGCGTCCTTGCTCACGGCGAAGTCGGCGGAGGCGGCGAAGGGCAACGCCACACAGCACAGGCCGAAGCAGTTCTCGCAGTCGGCACGCAGGGTCTTCATCCGTCCATTGTGCGGGACCTGCGGAACGCCCCGGTGTGCGGCGGCCGAGGGGCAGCGAAGCGCCCGGTGCTGCGGGCGAAGGCAGGCGCAGAGCCCCGCTGTGCGGCGGACGGAGGGGCCTGGCGGTGGC
>NZ_JBSGZJ010000180.1:0-13166 GCF_053610925.1 Streptomyces sp. NPDC054847
CGGCCGGGGCGGCACAGAGGGCAGGCGGACCACCGCGTCCACACCGCCGTACGGGGCCTCCTCCAGCGTGGCCCGCCCGCCGCCGGCGACGGCGAGCCGCTGCACCAGGGCGAGTCCGAGGCCGCTGCCGCCGGCGGCAGCGCCCGGTGCGCGCCAGAAGCGGTCGAAGGCGCGGGCGCGTTGCTCCGGTGGCAGGCCCGGACCCTCGTCGATGACGTGCAACTCCGCCCAGGGGGAGCGTGCTTCGCGCGGCGCCCGCCGAGAAGCGCGCACCGGGCGGGTCTCGAGCCGGACCTCGGTCCCCGGCCCGGACACCCGCAGGGCGTTGGAGAGCAGGTTGTCCAGGATCTGTTCCACCGCGCCCGGTACGGCGAGCGCATGGCCGACGCGCTCGCCGCCGAGGGTCAGCCGGCATCCGCGGGAGGCGAACAACGGTCCCCAGGTGGCGGCCCGTTCACGGGCGCAGCGGTCGACGTCGACCGGCACGCGGGCGGTCGCGTGCTCCTCGAGCCGGGCCATGGCGAGCAGCGTCTCGACCATCCGGGCCAGCCGTTCGGTCTCCGTCATCGCGGCGGTCAGATTGGCGCGGGAGCCGGGAGCGATCCCGGGCTCCAGATTGTCCAGTCTCAGCCGCAGCGCGGCGAGCGGTGTCTTGAGCTGGTGGGACGCCTCGCCCGCGAACGCCCGCTGCGAACGCATCACATGCTCCAGGCGCGCGGCGGTGTCGTTGAAGGTGCCGGCCAGCCGGCGGACCTCGGGCGGGCCCGTGGTCGTCGCCAGCGTCGCGCGGACGGAGAGGTCGCCGCGGGCCAGCCGGGCGGTGACGGCCTCCAGCTCCATGATGGGGCGGCCGGTCCAGCGCGCCACGGCGAGTCCCAGCCCGGCAAAGGCCGTCAGGACGAGCAGTCCCGCGACGGCGAGCGTCAGCCAGACCCGGTGCACCCGCTGGGAGACCACCTCCGTGGGCAGTGTCAGGTGCACCGCACCGGAACGCGATGCCCCGGCGGTCACCGGGGCCGCCGCGGCCAGCACCTCCACCCGGCCGTAGCCGCCGGTGCGCACGTCGGTGGCCGCCCGCCCGCCCAGTGCGGCGCGCACGTGCCTGCGGTCCAGCATGTCCCGGGCCTCGCGGTCGCTCATCGGGCGTGACGCCGCGCGGACCCTCCCGTCGCGGTCGAGGACGAACACGTCTCCGTCGATCCGCTCGGCACAGTGGATCACCCGGCGGGCGAGCGCCGCAGTCTGGTCGGAGCGCAGGGAGAGCCGCGCGTACGCGGCGAGCGCCTCGGCCTCGTCCTCCGCGGCGCGCACCACCCGCTGTCGCTCCGCGCCGCCGTAGACGATGCCCAGCGGTATCTCCAGGCTGAGCAGCACCAGCACGACGAGGGTGAGGTAGCTCAGCCGCAGCCGGCGGGTCACGGTGGCTGCACCCGATCAGGGCCCGGTGGCACGCGGTCGGGAACGGCTGGGACGCGGTCAGGGAGCGGTGGGACGCGGTCGGAGGCAGCGGCCTGGCCGGGGACGGAGACGTCGTCGGTCAGCCGGAAACCCACACCGCGCACGGTCTCGATCCAGCGGGCGTCACCGAGCTTGCGCCGCAGGGTCGCCACGTGGACGTCCAGCGTCCTGGTCGGGCCGTGGAAGTGCGGATCCCACACCTGGTCGATGATCTGCCGGCGGGTGTAGACGGCACCGGGATCCTCCGCCAGCAGCGCCAGCAGGTCGAACTCCTTCGGCGTGAGAGCCACTTGTTCGGCACCCAGCCGGACCTGGCGGGTGCGCCGGTCGACGACGAGCCCTCCCGGCCGGGCGGCCTCCGCCGCACCGGAGGGCCGCCCGGTGCGGGCACCGGCCGCCGGACCCGTGCCGGGTGCTCCGGCAGAAGGCTCCGGCAGGGCGGTCACCACAGCCGGGCGGGCCGGTTCCGGCGGGCCCGTGAAGCCGTGGGCGGCAACGGCCGTGCGCCGCGTGACCGCCCGGACCCGGGCGATCAGCTCACGAATGCTGAAAGGTTTCGCCAGGTAGTCGTCGGCCCCGATCTCCAGACCCACGATCCGGTCGGCCTCCCCGCCCCGCGCCGTGAGCATGATGATGGGCACGTCGGAGACCTGACGGATGCGCCGGCAGACGTCGATCCCGTCGATGTCGGGCAGGCCGAGATCCAGCAGCACGATGTCGCCGTAGGGGGCGCCGAGCGCCTCGGTGCCGGTGGCGACCCGTGCCACCGCCAGCCCGTAGCGCGCCAGACCTTCGGCCAGGGGCTCGGCGATGGTGTCGTCGTCCTCGATGAGCAACACCCGCATGGTCGTCCTCCCATCCGTCCGTTCTCGGCGACACGTCGGGGGCCCTGCCGGCACACGCGGCCGGGCCGCGTCTCAAGTGCCTTGTACACAGGGCGAGTTCGGCATCTGCACCGTACAACAGGGAATCGCCGGGAAGATCGTGACTCATCCCACGCCCGACGACCCGCGTTCCGGGGGCTGTTCTTCGTACACACCCTGCCGTCGCAGAGAACTGGCCGGATCATGGGCGCGCCTTGACGTGCTGCTGGCCCGGCTCTGACGACCGCGTCCCTACGGTCGTTGCCACAGTCCGCAGGTGCCGCCCCCGTGGCGAGCGCCGCTGCGAACCCCCAGGAGGCAACCATGCAGGCCCTTCTCGACCATGCCCGCTCCTTCCACCGGAATCCGGGCAGGGACGCCGACACCCTTCGCGCCCTCGCGGCCGGCCAGTCGCCCGAGGCCATGGTCATCAGCTGCTCGGACTCCCGCGTCGTTCCCGCGCTCATCACCGGCGCCGGTCCCGGCGAGGTGTTCGAACTGCGCAACGCCGGCAACATCGTGCCCCCGCCCGGCTCGGGCGTCCCCTCCGGCGAGGCCGCCACCATCGAGTACGCCCTCGAGGTGCTCGGCGTACGGGACGTGGTGGTGTGCGGCCACTCGCACTGCGGGGCGATGGACGCCCTGGCCTCGGGCAGCGACCTGTCCGGGCTCCCGGGCGTCGAGGCGTGGCTGTCGCTGGTGCGGCCCGCCCTCACTCCGTACCTCGGCGCGCACCCCGGCCCGCGCCCCGGCAAGGACGCGCGGCTCGAGCGGATCGTGCAGCGCAACATCGTGCACCAGCTCGCCGTGCTCGGCTCCTACCCGGCGGCCGGCCGGCTCATTGCCGCGGGCGAACTCCGCCTGCACGGCTGGTACTACCGCGTCGAGAGCGGAGCGCTGCTGGAGCTCGGGGACGACGGGACGTTCGAGGCCCGCTGACGCCCACCCGCTCGGCCCCCGTCGCACCGAACGGCTCCCCCCAAAGGACTCCCTTCATGACTTCCCCCACCCGAAAACGCGCCCGTCACGCACGCCCCCCGAGCAGGACCTTCCCCACCCGTCCCCCCGCCGGGCGCCGCTCGGGCGGCGCGCCCGTGGACCGGCGCCCCACCCTCGCCGAAGAACTGCGCGGAGCCTCACTCGTCACCGAGATCGTGGCGTCGTTCGTCGTCTTCCTCGTCGCCCTGCCCCTGTGCATCGGAGTGGCTGTCGCCTCTGGCGCGCCCGCCGAACTCGGCATCGTCTCCGGTGTGGTCGGCGGGCTGCTCGTCGGCCTGATGCGCGGCAGCACCCTCCAGGTGAGCGGACCCGCCGCAGGACTCGCCGCGCTGGTCGCGGAGGCCATCGCCGCGCACGGAGCGGCGACGCTCGGCGTCATCGTGCTGGCGTCAGGAGTCCTCCAGATCGCCCTCGCGCTCGTCAAGCTCGGCCGGATGTTCCAGGCGATCTCCGTCGCCGTCGTCCAGGGCATGCTGGCGGGCATCGGCCTGCCCCTCATGATCAGCCAGTCCTATGTGCTGGCCGACAGCAAGGCTCCGGGTACCCCCGTGGAGAACGCGCTGGGCCTGCCCGGTCTGGTCACCACGGCCCTGAGTACGACCGACGCGCTGATCGCCACGGCGCTCGGACTCGCGACCGTGGCGCTGTGCTTCGCCTGGAAGAAGGTTCCCGGCCCCGTGGCCAAGGTGCCGGCTCCGCTCGTCGCGGTCGCCGTGGGAATGGCCGTTGCCGCGCTGCCGGGGGTGCGGATCGACACCCTGCGCGTGGGCGATCTGACGGCCTCCGTGCACTTTCCCGGCGCCGCCGAGTTCGCCTCGCTGGCCGACCCGGCCGTGCTGGCCACCGTGCTCACCTTCACGGTGATCGCCTCGGCGGAGAGCCTGTTCACCGCCGCCGCCGTGGACCGTATGCACACCGGCCCCCGCACCCGCTACAACAGCGAACTGCTCTCCCAGGGCGTCGGCAACACGGTGTGCGGCTCCCTGGGCGCGCTGCCCATGACGGCCGTGGTCGCGCGCAGTTCGGCCAACGTCCAGGCGGGAGCGAGGACACGGCTCTCCCGTACCCTGCACGGCCTGTGGCTGCTGGGCTTCGCCCTGCTGCTGCCCGGCCTCCTCGCGTTGATCCCCATCACGGTGCTGGCCGGTGTGCTGGTGCACAGCGGCTGGAAACTCCTCGCGCCGGAACAGTTCCCGCGGCTGTGGAAGCAGGACAAGGGAGAGGCGGTCGTGATGGTCGTCACCACCTTCGCGATCTTCGGTACGGCCCTGCTGGAAGGCGTCCTCATCGGTCTGGCCGCGGGGGTCGTGCTCGCCGTGCTCCGCATGTCCCGGACCACCGTGCGGCACAGCACCGACGGGGACACGGCAAAACTCACGATGACCGGCAGCGCCACTTTCATCAGGCTCCCGCAGCTGCTCGACGCGCTCGACGCCGTCGCCGCGGCCGGCAGCCCACGGATCCGGCTCGACCTCACGGCCATGACCCACCTCGACCACGCCTGCCGCACCCAGATCGACGAGTTCGTCGCCCAGCAGCGCAAGGGTGGAACGGTCCGGGTGGAACTGCTGCTCCCCAGCGGCCCGAAGGGTGCTCCCGCGGTGGAACCCGGCGGACCGCCGCACGGAGACGGCGTGCCCCGGGCGGCGGGGGAGGAGCTGCCGGACCTCCCGTACCCCACGGAGTGGCCGGCCCAGGGCCGGGTGGCCGCCCCGCCTCGCACCGAAGCCGAACCCTTCGCTCCAGAGCGGGAGTTCACGGGCACCGCCACGACGCAAGAGTTCGATGTCGGCGAGTGGGAGCAGGCATACGTGGGTGAGGCCGCCCGCCGCGACGCTGCCCCCGCCCAAGGGGCTGCGCACGGCGGCGACACGAGCCGGTGGAACCCCGCCGGAGGCGGCCGTCGCGACGCGCGGGCTCCCGGCCCGTACGACGTCTTCGACGGCCTCGGCTGACACGTCCGGTCCCGGGACCGTCGGCGGGTCACCGCACGCGTTGCGCCCGTGGGACGGCGTCGCGGGTGTGGTGGACGCCGGCGGGGGCCGGGGCGGGTCTCGTCGATCAGGACGGCCCAGTCGTGGCCTTGCCGTGTCTCACAGGCCGTGGCGGCGGTCGCCCAGGATCCGTTCGCACACCCGGGCTTCGGATTCGGGGGAGAAGGGATCGTCGCGGGCCCCCGCGGAGCGGCGGGTCTCCTCGACGGGACCGGCGTCGAGACCGGCGTCGAGATCGGCGGCGAGGTCGGCGGTCATGCCGGCGCCGAGCCCCTCCGGACGAGGTGTGGGTTCCGGACCGGGCCGGGAATGTCGGGTCATCGTGACCACCTCCGACACCAACGTGCCTCCGCCGCGGCGATCTGACCAAGTTCTTTGCGGAAAGCGCAAAAAGGCGGCGGGCCCGGACGATCTCCTTCGCCGGTGGGATGCGGTGCATCTGGTTGAGGCTCAGGCGCCGGCGGCCGCCGAGGGCGCCGCCAGCCACCGTGCGTAGCGCACTTCGGGGACGGCGACGCCGTCGACCTCGAAGGGCTCCTCCCTGCCGTCCGGCAGGAATCCGGCCCGCTCGTAGAAGCGGCGGGCGCGTGCGTTGTCCTTGAGGACCCACAGCTGCATCAGCGTGAAGCCGCTCGCCCGTGCGCGACCGGTCAGCTCTGCCGTCAGCGCGTGGCCGACGCCGGAGGATATCCGCTCGGGCAGCACGTAGAGGGCGTAGAGCTCGCAGGTTCCGGGCGGGGCGTCCTCGTCCCTGGCCGGTCCGAAGCAGCCCCAGCCGATCACGTCCCCGTCCCGCTCCGCGACCACGTTGGTGACCTCGGTGCCGTCGGCCAGGTACCGGCGGCGGCGTACCGCGTCCTCCTCGACGCTCATGGCGTCCAGATACGACTGGGGCATCAGCCCGGCGTACGCGTAGCGCCACCCGCCCACCCGGATCGCCGCCACCGCCTCGCAGTCGTCGACGGTCATGTCCCGCACCTTCACCGTCATCGGTACGCGCCCTCCCTCGCCGTTCTGCACCGCAGACTGCCCGCCGGCTCTCGCCGACGCCACCAATAATCCGTCACCCGCCGGTGACGGCGGGTCAGAGCAGTGTCAGCTGGGTGGGTTCGTCGCCGGCGGGCAGGGTCTCCGGCTCGCCGCGTACCGGCAGGCGCCGGTGCCCGCCGGGCCGGGAGGCCGGGCCGATGCCGAACTCGGTGGCCAGTTCGTGCACATGACGGGTGATCCGGCGCTGGTACCACCTCGGCGCGTAGGCGCCCTCCGCGTAAAGACGTTCGTAGCGTGCCACCAGGTGCGGATGGTGTTCGCGCAGCCAGGCCATGAACCACTCGCGGGCGCCCGGCCGCAGGTGCAGCACGAGCGGGGTGACGGAGGTGGCCCCGGCGTCGGCGATCGCCCGGACCGTCGCGCGCAGCTGGTCCGGACGGTCGCCGAGGAAGGGGATGACCGGCGCCATCAGGACACCGCAGCCGATGCCGTGGTCGGTGAGGGTGCGTACGGCGTCGAGCCGGCGCTCGGGGGAGGGGGTGCCGGGTTCGACGGTGCGCCACAGCTCGCGGTCGGTGAAGCCGACGGAGACGGACACGCCGACCTCGGTGACCTCCGCGGCCTGCCGCAGCAAGTCCAGGTCGCGCAGGATCAGGGTGCCCTTGGTGAGGATGGAGAACGGGTTCGCGTGGTCGCGCAGAGCGGAGATGATGCCGGGCATCAGCCGGTAGCGGCCCTCGGCGCGCTGGTAGCAGTCGACGTTGGTGCCCATGGCGATGTGCGCCCCCTGCCACTGCCGGGAGGCGAGCTGGCGGCGCAGCAGCTCGGGGGCGTTGACCTTGACGACGATCTGGGAGTCGAAGCCGATGCCGGTGTCGAGGTCCAGATAGCTGTGGGTCTTGCGGGCGAAGCAGTACACGCAGGCGTGGGAGCAGCCGCGGTACGGGTTCACCGTCCATTCGAACGGCATCCGGGACGCTCCGGGCACCCGGTTGAGAATCGAACGGGCGCGCACCTCGTGGAAGGTGATGCCCCTGAATTCGGGCGTGTCGAAGGTCCGGGTGGTGACGGCCGACGTCCCGAACAGGGCGGCGTCCCCTGATGTGGCGGGGCTTTCTGCCAGATTGTCCCAGCGCATGGGTGCCTCCTCGTTCGCACTGACCCCAGAATAGAACACCTGTTCCCACGATCGCCGCAAGCGCGATTTGGGGGCCCGGGCCCGAGGTGGTTGGCTAGCCGCATCCCGCTGGAGCTAGTGCTGGAGGAGCAACGAAATGGCGCAGGTCGAAGCCACCACGGAACGGATCGTCGCGGCGGACGCGGAGACGGTGTTCGATGCCGTGGCCGACTACGAGAACACCCGTGCGAAGCTCCTGCCCGAGCACTTCAGCGAGTACGAGGTCCGTGAGGGCGGCGACGGCGAGGGCACCCTCGTCCACTGGAAGCTCCAGGCGACCAGCAAGCGCGTCCGGGACTGCCTGCTCGAGGTCACGGAGCCGAAGGACGGCGAACTGGTCGAGAAGGACCGCAACTCCTCCATGGTCACCACCTGGACGGTCACCCCGGCCGGCGAGGGGAAGTCCCGGGTCGTCGTGCGGACCGTCTGGAACGGCGCGGGCGGCATCGGCGGCTTCTTCGAGAAGACCTTCGCCCCCAAGGGGCTCGGCCGGATCTACGACGCGGTGCTCGCCAACCTCGCCGCGAACGTGGAGAAGTAACCTCACCGGTTCGAGTGGTCTTCCCTGTGGCCCGGTAGTGCGCCCGGCGCGCGCCGGGTCCGGGGAAAGCCGCTGGTGGGCACCCCAAATACGCCCTCTGCGGGGCGCGTTGAGGGCGCTCTCGAACGCCTGGCCGGGGTCGTGACCGACTTGCTCCCCCTTCATGCGCAATGCGAAGAATGACGCCGCGCAGTGCGACGAGGGGAGCAGGGACGTGGGCGGCATCACTCTGGTGCAGGACGAGCAGGCCGCGCCGGCCTCCGCCGGACCCGCGGACCCGCCGCCGCACGCCGCGGAGAGCGCCCCCGCGCCGCTCGGCCCCCGCCGCGTACGGCTCGTGTTCATGGGCCTGATGCTCGCGCTGCTGCTCGCCGCGCTCGAGCAGATGATCGTCGCCACAGCGCTCCCGAAGATCGTCGGTGAGCTGCACGGGCTGGACCGGATGTCGTGGGCGATCACCGCGTATCTGCTCACCGCCACCATCGGTCTGCCCGTCTACGGCAAGCTCGGCGACCTCTACGGCCGCAAGGGCGTCTTCCAGTTCGCCATCGTCGTCTTCGTCGTCGGCTCCGCCCTGGCCGGCTGGTCGCGCACCATGAACGAGCTGATCGCCTTCCGCGCCGTGCAGGGCCTCGGCGCAGGCGGGCTCATGATCGGTGTGCAGGCGATCATCGCCGACATCGTGCCGCCGCGTGAACGCGGCCGTTTCATGGGGCTGATCGGCGCCGCCTTCGGGCTCGCCTCCGTCGCCGGTCCGCTGCTCGGCGGGTTCTTCACCGATCACGCCTCCTGGCGCTGGTGCTTCTACTTCAACGTCCCCTTCGGCCTGATCACCCTCGTCGTCGTCAGCGTGGTCCTCAAACTGCCCAGGCCCGAGGGCAGGGCCCGACTCGACGTCCTCGGCGTGCTGTTCCTCGCCGCCGCCTCCACCTGCCTGGTGCTGCTCACCAGTTGGGGCGGCACCGAGTATGCGTGGGACTCCCGCGTGATCCTCGGACTCGGCGCCGGTGCCGCGGCAAGTACCGTGCTCTTCCTCGTCGTCGAGCGCTACGCACCCGAACCGGTCATCCCGCTCCGCCTGTTCAAGGACTCCGTCTTCAACATCACCTCGCTCGTCGGCGCGGTCGTCGGCATCGCCCTCTTCGGCGCTGCGAGCTACCTGCCGACGTTCCTCCAGATGGTCGACGGGGCCAGTGCCACCGAGTCGGGCCTGCTGATGCTGCCGATGATGGGCGGGGTCGTCGTCGCCTCGATCGTCTCCGGCCAGCTCATCAGCCGCACCGGTCGCTACAAGGTCTACCCGGTGCTCGGCAGCGCGATCTCGGTCGTCGGCATGTGGCTGCTGTCCCGGCTGGAGGTGGACACCTCCCGGCTCGAGTACAGCATCGGGCAGGCGGTCCTCGGCGTCGGCATCGGGCTGGTGATGCCGGTCCTGATCCTCGCCGTGCAGAACGCCGTGCCGCCCGCCGACCTCGGCACCGCGACGAGCGCCAACAACTACTTCCGGCAGATCGGCGGCAGCGTCGGCGCCGCCGTCTTCGGCACGCTCTTCGCCGACCGGCTCACCGACGCGCTCGCCGACCGCGTCCCGGCCGGCGCGGGCCTGCCCGACCCGGCCGCCATCACTCCGCAGCTGGTGCACGCCATGCCGCCCGCGCTGCGCGACGCGTACGTACAGGCCTACGCCGACGCGATGCCGCGGATCTTCCTCTACCTCGTGCCGGTGCTCGTCCTCGGCCTGCTCATCGCCTTCTTCCTCAAGGAGAGACCGCTGGTGTCCCACAACGCCCCCGCCGACGCCGCCGTGCCGCACGCCCGGACCGCCCCCGCGCCCGCCGCCGGGCAGCCGGCCGCTCCGCACCAGGCCGGTGTGCCCGTCTGCGGCACCGTCCAGCACCACGACGGCACCAGCGTCCCGCGCGCCGCACTGACCCTGATCGACGTGCAGGGCACCCAGATCGGCCGGGGCGCGAGCGGCGAGGACGGCCGGTACGCGCTGAGCGCCCCCGGCCCGGGGGCGTACGTGATGATCGCGGCCGCGGGCGGCCACCAGCCCCAGGCCGTCACGGTCACCGTCGGCGAGCGGCCCGTCGACCTCGACGTGGTCCTCGGCGGCGCCGGCCGCCTCGCCGGGATGGTCGTCACCGCCGACGGCAGCCCCGTACGGGATGCTGCCGTCACCCTCACCGACGTGCGCGGCGAGGTCGTGGCCACGACCCGCAGCGGGCGCGAGGGCAGCTATGTGATCAGCGAACTGGTGGCGGGGGAGTACACCCTGGCGGCCAGCGCTCCCGCCTTCCGGCCCGCCGCACACCCCGTCAGCGTGCAGGCGTCCCGGGAGACCCGCCAGGACATCGAGCTGGCCGGCGGCGCCGTGCTGCGCGGAACCGTGCGGGCGGGCGACGGCCGGCCGGTCGACGACGCCCGCGTGACCCTGCTCGACGCGGCCGGCAACGTGGTCGACACGCTCACCACCGGGCCCGACGGCACATTCCGCTTCGTCGACCTGTCGTCGGGCGAGTACACGGTCATCGCGTCGGGCTACCCGCCGGTCGCGACCGTGCTCCAGGTAGCCGGCGGCGGGCGCACCGAGCGCGACCTGCAACTCGGTCACGCCGACTGACTCCAGGGCCCGCGGCGCCCCTTCCCACCTGCGGGGTGAGGGGGGCGCACGCGGCGCGGCGCGCCGGCGCCCCGGGAGGCCTGCGCCCGCTCGGCCGTCCGCCGGCTTCGCGACGGCGCACGACCTCTTCCGCCAACGCCCGGCGCCGGGCGTGGAGATACCCCTACCGTGGTGAACAAGGCCGTTGTCTCCTGGCGGCGGGGAAGGAGCAATCCACTCATGGACAGTGGCGTTCCGCCGGTGCCCCGGCAGCGGTACCCGGTGGCCGGACGGATTCCGCTTGCCGTGATCGTCGTGGACGGTGACGGCCTGGTGTCGCACTGGTCCACCGGTGCGCGCCGCCTCTTCGGCCCCGCGAGGGCGGAGGCGGTCGGGCGTCCGGCCGTCGAACTGCTGCCGGTCTCCGGCGCCCTGGCCGGTCAGGACTGCGACCATGAGGCGGAGCACGGCGGCGACGGCATCGGCCCCTGCCCCGGATGCAGCGCGTACAGCGGACTCGGGCAGGGCCTGGACGCGTGCCTGGGCGGACTCACCGCCTATCCGACGGCCGGCCGTGCCCGGGTCTCCGAGCTGGGCCAGGACCGGGTCGACGTGCTGTGGTGGGCGTATCCGATGGTGGGCCCCGGCGAGGAGCGGCTGCTCGTCCTCGCGGCGGACGCGGGGCGGCTCGGGACCGACGAAGGCAGCGTCGAACGGATCGCGCCCGGCTTCGCCCTGCACACCGAATTCCCCGGCGCCGAGGAACTGGCGCGCCGGCTCCCGGAGATCCTGCCCAGCATGAGCGTGCGGGAGTCGACGCGGATCGTCTCCCGGATCCTCGACCTCGGCTACCCCGTCCTCGAGTTCAGCCACCACGACCGGGTGCCCGTCACCCCCGACTGGGGCGTGCCCCGCCGCGCCGCCCGCAGGGCACGGCAGCAGGCGGCCGAGCAGGCCCACGCGGCCGGGCACCCCGTGGAGGAGGCGGAGTTCGAGCCGGACCTCGAATACGCCGCGGTGCGCGAACGCCTGGAGTTCCTGAACGAGGTCAGCGGCCGGATCGGCTCCTCACTGGACCTCGCCCGCACCATCCGGGAGATCAGCTCCGCGATCGTGCCCCGTTTCAGCGACGTGGCCTGCACCTATCTGCGGGAGGAGGTCGTCGCCGGCGAGGGCTTCTGCGACGGGGACCCCGACGCGACGACCATGTGGCACCGGGTGGCGTTCGAGCACGTCGACGAGCCCGGCCGCTGGGACGACATCGTCCCCGTCGGCGAGTCCATGCCGTTCCCCGCCCACACCCCGTTCTTCCAGTGCATGGTCTCCGGTGAGCCGGTCCTGGTGCCGCGCATCACGGAGGAGATGGGCACCGCCATGGCCGAGCAGTTCGACAAGCGGGACATGCGCCCGCTGATCAACGGCCGGTCCATGCTGGTCGCACCGCTCAAGGCACGCAACGTGGTCCTCGGCTGCATGATCCTGCTGCGCCACCCCGAGCGGCCCCTGTTCAACGACATGGACCGCGTCACCGGCGCCGAACTGGCCGCCCGTGCGGGGCTGGTGCTCGACAACGCCCGTATGTACACCTACCAGGAGAACGTCGCGGAGACGCTCCAGGACTCGATGCTGCCGCAGGTCGCCCCGCGCACGGCGGGCTGCGACACGGCGACCCGCTATCTGCCGGGGACGATGCTGGGCCGGGTCGGCGGCGACTGGTTCGACTCCGTGAAGCTGCCGGGCTCACGTACCGCGCTCGTCGTCGGCGACGTGATGGGCCACGGGCTCAACTCCGCGGCGATGATGGGCCAGTTGCGTACCGCGGTGCAGACGATGGCGGCGCTCGACCTGCCGCCCGCCCAACTCCTGCGCAACCTCGACGACCTCGCCCAGCGCCTCGGCGAGCACTACCTGGCCACCTGCGTCTACGCGGTGTACGACCCGGTCCGCGGCGAGCTGGAGCTGGCCAACGCGGGCCATGTGCCCCCGGTGCTCGTCCGCGCCGCCGACGGCCGCAGCGAACTGCTGGAACTGCCGTCGGGAGCGCCCATCGGGGTGGGCGGGGTGCCCTTCCGCAGTGTCCGTGTCGCGGTGTCGCCCGGTGACCGGCTCGTGATGTGCACCGACGGGCTGGTGGAGGTACGCGGCGAGGACATCGGCGTGGGTCTCGCGACGCTCTGCGAGTCCGCCGCGCACCCCGCGGCGTCGATGGACGACGCCTGCGACACCATCATCCGCGCGCTGAACACGCGTGGCGGGCGCAAGGACGACGTGGCCCTGCTGATGGCGCGGCTGAACGGCATCGACCCCGGCTCCGTCGCCACCTGGGAGCTCTCGCTCGAGCCGCCGGAGGCGGCGCGGGCACGGCGACTGGTGCGAGGACAGTTGAACGCCTGGGGGCTCGGGAAACTCACCGGCACGGCGGAGCTCCTGGTCGGCGAGGTCGTCGCCAACGCGGTGCGGCACGCCTCCGGCCGCCGCGCCGAACTGCGGCTCGTGCGGGCCGATTCGCTGCTGTGCGAGGTGGCGGACGACGACCACACCC
>NZ_JBSGZJ010000181.1:0-13015 GCF_053610925.1 Streptomyces sp. NPDC054847
GCCGTAGGGGGCGATTGAGGGCACCGCGCGGAGCGCGGTACGCCGCCCGCAGGGCGGTACGGGGCCCTCAGCGCGGTACGGGCCCGGGCGGAGCCCGGTTCGGGAAGGGGCGGGGTGGGGAAACGTCACGCTCCCCGGACCCGCAGGGCCCTGCGCAGGTCGTCGATCTGGTCGGCCAGCTTGCGCCGCAGTGCCGGGAGCATGTCCGTCCCGGCCAGGCAGGCCTCCCCCGCGCCCAGTGCCTCGGCGTCGACGGCGTGGACGGGGAAGGCGTAGCGGCCGCAGGCTTCGGCGATGGCCGGGCCGCGGCGCGCGGCGAGGGCGACGGCGTCGGGGTAGAAGCGCGGGACGTACTCGCGTACGAGGTCGGCCTGTTCGGGCTGCCAGAAGCCCTGCGCGGTGGCCGCGAACAGGTAGTTGGACAGGTCGTCGCCGGTGAAGAGCCGGGCCCAGGCCGCGGCCTTGGCCTCGGGTGTGGGGAGGGCGGCTCGGCAGCGGGCCGCGCCTTCCTGGCCGGTGGCGCTCGGGTCGCGTTCCAGCTCGGCGGTGATGGCCGCGTCGTCGGTGGCGCCGAGAACGGCGAGGCGCGTCAGGACGCGCCAGCGCAGTTCGGGGTCGAGCTCGGGGCCGCCGGGGACGCTGCCTTCGGTGAGCCATTCCTGGATGGGCTCCGGCTGGGTGGCGGCGTCGATGTAGTGGCGTACGGCGGTCAGGCGCAGGCCGGGGTCGCTGCCGTCCTCGGTGCGGCGGAGCAGGGCGCGGCTGATGCGGGTGAGGGTGGCGAGCGCGGCGGGGCGCTGGTCGGGGGTGAGGTAGCAGTCGGCGATCTGGCCGGCGGCGAAGGCGAGGACGCCCTGGACGATGGCGAGGTCGTTCTCGTGGGGCAGGTGGGTGTCGGCCGTCTCGAGGTAGGCGGTGGGGGTGAGTTCGCCGTCGCGGACCATGTCACGTGCGGCGTTCCAGACGACGGCCCGGGTGAGGGCATCGGGGATGCCGGACAGGGAGTCGACGACGACGGCCCAGGAGGCGGCGTCGAGGCGGACCTTGGCGTAGGTGTTGTCGCCGTCGTTGAGGACGATGAGGGCCGGGCGGCGTCCGGGGCGGGGTGCTGTGCTGCCGGTCTCGGGGACGTCGATCTCGAGGCGATCGCGCAGGACGAGGCGGCCGGGGTCGATCGGGTCGGCGTCGTAGGCGCCGACGGCGATGCGGTGGGGGCGGCTGCCGTCCCGTTCGACGGTGAGTGACCAGCCGCCCGCGGTGTCCGCGACGGCGGGGCTGAGTGTGTCGACGCCGGTGGTGCGCAGCCACGACTCGGCCCAGGCGTGCACGTCGCGGTCGGTGGCTCCGGCGAGGGAGTCGATGAAGTCGGCGAGGGTGGCGTTGGCGAACTTGTGCCGGGCGAAGTGGGTGTTGATGCCGGCGAGGAAGTCCTTCTCGCCGAGCCAGGTGACGAGCTGGCGCAGGGCGGAGGCGCCCTTGGCGTAGGAGATTCCGTCGAAGTTGAGCATCGCGGAGGCGGTGTCGGGGACGGCGTCGGGGTCGGGGGCGACGGGGTGGGTGGAGGGGCGCTGGTCGGCGTCGTAGCCCCAGGACTTGCGGGCGATGGCGAAGTCGGTCCAGGTGTCGGTGAAGCGGGTGGCTTCGGTGAGGGTCTGGTAGCCCATGTATTCGGCGAAGGACTCGTTCAGCCAGATGTCGTCCCACCACTTGAGGGTGACGAGGTCGCCGAACCACATGTGGGCCATCTCGTGGGCGATGACCATGGCGCGGGTCTGGCGCTGGGTGTCGGTGACGGCGGAGCGGTAGACGAATTCGTCGCGGAAGGTGACGAGGCCCGGGTTCTCCATGGCGCCGGCGTTGAATTCGGGGACGAACGCCTGGTCGTAGGAGTCGAAGGGGTAGGGCTCCTCGAACTTCTCGTGGTAGCGGTCGTAGCACTGCCGGGTGATGTCGAGGAGTTCGTCGGCGTCGGCGTCGAGGTAGGGGGCGAGGGAGCGGCGGCAGTGAATGCCGAAGGGCAGTCCGGCGTGCTCGGTCCGTACGGAGTGCCAGGGTCCGGCGGCGACGGCGACCAGATAGGTGGAGAGCAGCGGGGTGGGCGCGCAGGTCCAGCGGCCTTCGCCATGGTGGGTGGCGACGCCGTTGCCGAGGACGGTCCATGCTTCTGGCGCGGTGACGGAGAGCTCGAAGACGGCCTTGAGGTCGGGCTGGTCGAAGGCGGCGAAGACGCGCTGGACGTCGTCCATGAACAGCTGGGTGTAGACGTACGTCTCGCCGTCGCTGGGGTCGGTGAAGCGGTGCATGCCTTCGCCGGTGCGGGAGTAGCGCATCCGCGCGTCGACGCGCAGTTCGTGCTCGCCGGCGGTCAGGCCGGTCAGGGGGACGCGGTTCTCGGTGAGGGCGGCGGGGTCGAGGGGCTGTCCGTCGAGCGTGAGGGAGCGGAGTTCGGCGGGCTTGATCTCGACGAAGGTGTCACCGGCCGCTGTCGCGGTGAAGTGGATGACGGTTCGGGAGTCGAAGGTCTCGTCGCCGGTGGTCAGATCGAGGTCGATCGTGTACCGGTGTACGTCGAGTTGCCGGGCTCGGGTCTGCGCTTCGTCGCGCGTCAGTACGGACATGGGCCCATGCTGCCTGATGGGCCCCGGTCGGCACACGGGGTGGTGGTTGCGCTGTCAGCGCACACCCGGCTCCCGCGCGCGGGCGTCCGGGCGGGGTGGGGCGGACGCGGCGCGCGGGTCGGACGGGTCAGTGTTGTGGGCGTTCGCCGGGCTGGTCGGCGATCTGCTCGTGGTGGCGGATCACCTCGGCGATGATGAAGTTCAGCAGTTTCTCCGCGAACGCCGGGTCGAGTTTCGCGCTCTCGGCGAGCTGGCGCAGCCGTGCGATCTGGCGGGCCTCGCGGGCGGGGTCGGCGGGCGGCAGGTGGTGCTGGGCCTTGAGGTGTCCGACCTGCTGGGTGCACTTGAAGCGCTCGGCGAGCATGTGGACGACGGCGGCGTCGATGTTGTCGATGCTCGAGCGCAGGCGGTCGAGCTCGGCGCGCACGGATTCGTCGATGTCACTCGTGGTCATGGTCAGGGAGCTTACGTCGGCCGGGCGCCGATGGTCGGAGGGTGTTCAGGGTCCGGGACGCGGGTGCTCCAGCCGCCGGGTACGGCCCTGCCCTGCTGTTCCCTGAATCGGACGGGGGCGAGTCCGACGCGGCGGGTGAACAGGCGGGAGAAGTACGCCGGGTCCTCGTACCCGACGCGGCGGGCGACGGCGGCGACGGGCAGGTCGGTGGCGGCGAGGAGTTCCTTTGCGCGGCCGAGGCGGATGCCGAGGAGGTAGTCCTTGGGGCTGCAGCCGGCGCCGCGGCGTACGGCGGTCCGCAGTTCTGCGGGGGTCATGCCGTGGCGTGCTGCGTGTTCGGCGACGGACATCGGCCGGAAGGCGTCGCGGGCGAGTGCGGTGAGGACGGGGTCGCCGTCGGGGCCGAGGTCGGCGCGGGCGCGGCGCAGGGCGACGAGCAGTTCGTGGACGGCGGCGCCGGTCTCGACCTCGAGGAGCGGGTTGCCGCGGCGGGCGGCGCGGGCGATCTTGCCGACGGCGGCCCGTGCGCCGGCGGCGTCGGACAGGGGGACGACGGGCCGGTCGGGTTCGATGTAGCCGAGTTCGGTGTAGGTGGTGGTGGCGGGGCCGGTGAAGTCGACGAACGATTCGTCCCAGCCGGCGGCGGGGTCGGGCCCGTAGTGGTGGGGGACGCCGGGGGTGAGCCAGATGAGGGCGGGCCCGGTGACGGTGGTGCGCCGCCCGTCGGCGGCGCGGTACCAGCCGCTGCCGGCGCTGATGACGACGGCGACGTGGTGGTCGAGGGTGCGGGGGCCGACGGTGGGGAGGCTGCCGTGCTGGAGGCCGACGCCGAGGCACACCAGTCCGAGCCGGTGGTGCAGGGGGCTCGGGGTGAAATAGCGCATCCAGGTGTGGTACATGCCGATTCGTCGCTCCTTCCCGGCCAGTCCAAGGAGAGCCGATCTTTGTCCATGGACCGGCCGCGCGCCAGGGGTGATCGTGGGGGCGGCGGTTGCGAGAGAGGGACGGGCCGGTGGCTGACTTCACCGTGGGTGACACGGATTTCCTGCTGGACGGGCGGCCGGTGCGGCTGTTGTCGGGGGCGCTGCACTATTTCCGGGTGCACGAGGAGCAGTGGGGCCACCGGTTGTCGATGCTGCGGGCGATGGGTCTCAACTGTGTGGAGACGTACGTCCCGTGGAATCTGCACGAGCCGGAGCCGGGCAGGTACGCGGACGACGGGGCGCTGGGGCGGTTCCTGGACGCGGTGCACGCGGCGGGGATGTGGGCGATCGTGCGGCCGGGTCCGTACATCTGCGCCGAGTGGGAGAACGGTGGCCTTCCGTTCTGGCTGACCGGCCGGGTCGGGCGGCGGGCGCGTACGGAGGACGCGGAGTATCTGGGCCACGTGGAGCGCTGGTTCACCAGACTGCTGCCGCAGGTGGTGGAGCGCGAGATCACGCGCGGCGGGCCCGTGGTGATGGTGCAGGTGGAGAACGAGTACGGCAGTTACGGCTCGGACCACGGCTATCTGCGGCAGTTGGTGGAGCTGTTGCGGTCGTGCGGGGTGAGCGTGCCGCTGTTCACCTCCGACGGTCCGGAGGACCACATGCTGTCGGGCGGTTCGGTGCCGGGTGTGCTGGCCACGGTGAATTTCGGGTCCGGCGCCCGGGAGGCGTTCGCGGCGCTGCGCCGGCACCGTCCGGAGGGGCCGCTGATGTGCATGGAGTTCTGGTGCGGCTGGTTCGACCACTGGGGGGCCGAGCCGGCGCGCCGGGACGTGAAGGAGGCGGCGCCGGCGTTGCGGGAGATCCTGGAGGCCGGCGCGTCGGTGAATGTGTACATGGCTCATGGCGGGACGAGTTTCGGCGGCTGGGCGGGCGCGAACCGGTCGGGTGAGCTGCACGACGGCGAGTTCGAGCCGACGGTGACGTCCTACGACTACGACGCGCCCGTCGACGAGGCGGGCCGGCCGACGGAGAAGTTCTGGCGGTTCCGGGAGCTCCTCGCCGAATATCAGGAAGGACCGCTGCCGGACCTTCCGCCGGCTCCGGCGGTCCTGTCGGCACCGGTCCGGGTGGAGCTCGCCGAGTGGGTCGCACCGGAGACGGTGCTGCGGCTGCTCGGCGACGACGAGTGCGAAGCCCCGGTGCCGTTGACGTTCGAGGAGCTGGGTGTCGGGCGGGGGCTGGTGCGCTACCGGGTCGACGTCCCGGGACCGCGGGAGCCGTACCCGCTGCGGGTGGCGGGGCTGCGCGACCGCGCCGTGGTGTTCGTCGACGGGGTGCGGGCAGGGGTGCTGGACGGCGCTGCGCCGGCGCTGGGGGTGCCGGTGGCGGGACCGGCGTCGGTGGAGCTGTGGGTGGAGTCGCTGGGCCGGGTCAACTACGGGCCCCTGACGGGTGAGCCGAAGGGCATCACCGGCGGGGTGCTGCACGAGCGGCAGTTCCTGCACGGCGTCCGGGCGTGCGCACTGCGGCTGGAGGCGTTCGAGGAGCCGGCGGCGCTGGCCGGAATGCCGTGGGGTGTCCCTCCGGCGGGGGCGGCCGGTCTGTACCGGGGTACGTTCGAGGTGGCGGAGCCGGGTGACGCGGGGCTGGAACTGCCGGGCTGGACCAGGGGTTTCGTGTGGGTGAACGGGTTCAACCTGGGGCGCTACTGGTCCGCCGGACCGGCCAGGCCGCTGTACGTGCCGGGGCCGGTGCTGCGCGCCGGCGCCAACGAGGTGTGGGTGCTGGAGCTGGAAGGCGCCGCGGCGGACGCCGCCGTACGACTGGAGTGCGTGGCGGAGGACACCGCCGTACGGCCGGGGTGAGCCGTGACGGAGGGGCAGGCCGCCGGGCCTGCCCCTCCGCCGTGTCCGGTTCTCTGCGGGGTTGTCTCCTGCGGGTTCCCTAGAGGGTGGCGGCCGCCGACTTGATCGCGGCCGCGAAGGTGGACACTTCGGTGTAGACGCCGGGGTAGCCGGCCCTGGCGCAGCCGTAGCCCCAGCTGACGATGCCGACCTGGGTCCAGACGCCGGCGTTGTCCTTGCGGAACATGGGACCGCCGGAGTCGCCCTGGCAGGTGTCGACGCCGCCCTCGTTGTAGCCGGCGCAGATCTCCTCGTTCGCGACGAGTTCGTCGTACGCCTGCCCGCAGGCCGCGTCGGAGACGAACGGGACCTGGGCCTTGAGCAGGTAGCGCTGCTGCGCGCCGCCCTCACGGGCCGCGCCCCATCCGGCGACGGTGAAGGTGCCGCTGTTGTACGCGGTGGTCTCGGCGATCTTCAGCGTGGGCAGGTTGATGGGCTGGGCGAGCTTGATCAGGGCCCAGTCCTTGCCCGTGCCGTTGTAGCCCGGGGCCTGCAGGACCTTGGTGGAGCGGACCTTGATGGCGCTCGAGCTCCGGAGGTCCACGACGCCGGCGGTCGCGGTGATGCTGGTGTTGTTGCCGGAGCCGCTGACGCAGTGGGCCGCGGTGAGCACGATGTCCTTGGCGTAGAGGGCGCCTCCGCAGCCCATGGAGAGCCGGACCATGAAGGGGAACTCACCCTGTGCGGCGCGGGTGCCGCCGACCACGGGCGGGGTGGCGGCGGACGCGGAGGTGGGCTGGAGGCTGACGGCGGCGAGGATGACGGCACCGGCGGCGACACATCTCTTGAGCACGCTCAGAAGCTTCAAGTGACTGCCTCTCGTGGGGGGTTGAGGGGAACACCCCGCCGGGCACAGCCGTACGGCACCGCCGGGTCGGACAGCTGGACGACCCATTGGTGACATGTGCTCGACAAGGCGCTGTCCGGAGTATGAGACCCGGGTAGCGGACACCACAAGAAGCGCCTTTCGGCCAGTTCCCTCCGCCCGCCGGCCCCGCCAAGCCCCCGCCGCGCCGTAGAGTTGAAGCCTGCTCGGGCGGGCGGCCGGGCGGCAGCCGGCCCGGAGCCGCGCGGGACGCGGAAGCCGTACGGGAGGCATGGGGGTACGGGAGTGGGCAACGGCAGCGAGGTCGTGCACGGCTTTCCGCACCTGGACACCGTGCGGTCGGCGATCACCGCGCTGTACCGGCGGCTCTCCCCCGAGAGCGTGCTCTCCTACGCGCCCAGCGTGCTGCCCGCCGACGTCGCCTTCGGCGACAGCGACGATCTGCATCTGGGCGCACAGCGCGTCGCCCGCGCCCTTGTGCACCATCTGCGGCTGCCGGACGCCCGGGTGATCGTCGGCTTCCGGGAGATGGAGCACGCGGCGAGCGTGGAACTGACCGCCGGGCCCGAGTACTTCATCGAACTGAACGACCGGTTCCGTACCCACCGCCGGGACATCGGCGCCGCCCTGGCGCACGAAATCACCCATGTTCTGCTGCACCGGCTGGATCTGTCGTTCCCGGGCACCCGCGACAACGAGATCCTCACCGACACCGTGACCACGTACCTGGGCGCCGGGTGGCTCCTGCTGGACGCCTTCCGCGAGGACGCCGTCTCCAGCCAGAAGCTCGGCTACCTGACCCCCGAGGAGTTCGGCTACGTCCTCGCCGGACGGGCGATGGCCTTCGACGAGGACCCGCGGACCTGGTTCACCAGCCCGCAGGCGTACCACGCGTACACCCGGGGCCGCGCGCAGGCTCTGCTCGAGGCGCAGCAGCCCCCGCTGACCACGGCCGGCCGGCTGGGCAGGCTCCGTTACGCGAAGGACCGCCGGCAGGCCAGGGACCATCCGGGCGCGGCTGCGTCGGGACCGTTCGCGTACGCCTTCGAGCACGGGCCGGAGGGGCTGAAGGTGTCCTTCCCGTGCACCACCTGCCACCAGCGCATCCGGGTGCCGGTGCGGGGGCGGGTGCGGGCGCGCTGCGGCCTGTGCCGGACCGTTCTCGAATGCGACACCTGACCCTGCTTCCGTAGGGTCGGACCATGACGAACCAACCGGCGGCGCACGAACCGGCCGCAGCGGCCCGGGAACTGTTCGAGGCGCTCCACACCAGCGACGACGACGCCGTGGTGCGGTTGCTGCGGGCCGGCACGGACCCGGAGAGCACCGATGAGGACGGCAGGACCGCCCTGTACCTGGCGGCGACGGGCAACGAGGCGGGAATCGTACGGCTGCTGCTCGCCGCCGGCGCCGACCCGGACCGGGCGTGCGGCCCGGAAGCCGGCGACCTGCCGCTGTGCGGGGCCGCGGTCTGGGGACACACCGAGGCCGTGCGGGCGCTGCTCGCCGCCGGCGCCGCGCCCGACCGCCGCGAACTGCTGGGCTTCACCGCGATGATCTGGGCGGTCGGGCAGGGACGCACGGAGACGGTGGAGGCGCTGCTGGAGTACGGCGCCGACCCCGATCTGCCCGGCCCGGCCGGCGAGGCGCCGCTGGTGCTCGCCGCCCGCCGCGGGTCGCCCTCGACGGTGCGGGCCCTGCTGCGGCACGGCGCCGGCGCGCGGGCCGAGACGCTGGAGGAGGCCCTGGAGGAGGCCCGCCGGTGGATGACGCTCGACGTGGAGGAGGAACTGCGCCGGGGGCTGCTCGCGTACGACCCCGGGGCCGAGACCGTGTCGCGGCGCGTCGAGGAGGACGGCGGGGCGACCGTCGTGGTCGAGGTGCTGCACGACGGAAAACCGACGGCGGGCAACGAACAGCAGACAGGCCACGGCGCGATCGCCACGCTCCTCGAGGAGCGGCTCGGTCTGCGCACCCCGTACGCCGCCCTGGCGGAACGCGCCCTGCTCCACGGCAGCCCGGAGCGGGACGAGTGGATCGAGGCGGTGACGGCCCTGTGGCGGCGCGGCGACGAGGAGACCTTCCGAGCGGCCGCCGAGTGGTGCGCGAGCGACGACGTGCTCCAGCAGACGTTCGCCGCCGACGTGCTCGGCCGGCTCGGCTTCACCGCGGGGCCCGACGGGCAGATCGTGCGGCCCTACGCCGCGCGGGCCCTGCCTATGCTGCGTGAACTGTCCCGGGAGGCGACGGATCCCGAACTGCTCCAGGCGGTGCTCCTCGGGCTCGGCCATCACGGCGACCCGGCCGCGCTCCCCGAGATCCTGCGGCACGCGGACAACCCGGACGCCGCGGTGCGCCTGCGGGTGTCGCTCGCACTCGTCGGGCTGGTCCCCGGGGACCACGCGGAGGCGGTACGGACGCTGATCACGCTGACGAAGGACGAGCAGGCGTCGGTACGGGACTGGGCGACGACGGCCCTGGCGGGCGTCGACGCGGACACGCCCGAGATCCGCGACGCGCTCGCCGCCCGGGCCGGGGACCCCGACCCGGAGACGGTGGCCGAGGCCGCCAGGGGCCTGGCGATGCGCCAGGACCCGCGGGCCGAGGACGTCCTGGTGCGGCTGCTCGCGGACGAGGACCCCGACGGCTACGCCCACGACACGGCGGCGACCGCGGTGCGCCACCTGCGGGACGAACGGCTCAGGCGCCGTCTCGAGGGCACCCTGCCGCGCCGCCCCTGACGGCTCCGGCCGGCCGGCCGCACCACGGCCTGCCGGTGCGCGCCTCGGCGGAGTCCGGGCCTGCCGGGCGCGCCCTCCGGGAGAGCCGGAAAAAATCTTGGACGGCGATGTCGAGAACCCGTGACCGGCTCCGTCCCTGCAGTGAACGCGGCCACAATGGGCCGCACGGCACCGAGGAGAGATCCATGGCCAAGTACCTGCTTCTCAAGCACTACCGCGGCGCCCCGGCGGCGGTCAACGACGTGCCCATGGACCAGTGGACGCCGGAGGAGATCTCGGCCCACATGCAGTACATGCATGACTTCGCGGACCGGCTCGAGAAGACCGGCGAGTTCGTCGACGGTCAGGCACTCGCCCCCGAGGGGACGTTCGTGCGGTACGACGGTGAGGGGCGCCCGCCGGTCACCGACGGCCCGTTCGCCGAGACCAAGGACCTCATCGCAGGCTGGATGGTGATCGACGTCGACAGCTACGAGCGCGCCGTCGAACTGGCCGGGGAGCTGTCTGCCGCACCCGGCGCGGGCGGGAAGCCGATCCACGAGTGGCTCGAGCTGCGCCCGTTCCTGACCGCGCCGCCCACCATCACGGAGTGACGTCACCGATGAACGAGGCCCTGCTCCGGAGCCTCACGCCGAGCGTGCTCGGCATCCTCGTCCGCCGCGGAGCCGACTTCGCGGCGGCCGAGGACGCCGTCCAGGACGCGCTGGTCGAGGCGGTCCGCGTCTGGGCGGCCGACCCTCCGCGGGACGCGAAGGGCTGGCTGGTCACCGTCGCCTGGCGCAAGTTCCTCGACGCGACCCGGGCGGACACCGCCCGTCGCCGGCGTGAGGATGTCGTCGAGGAGGAGCCGGCGCCCGGGCCGTCGCCCGCGGTGGACGACACGCTCCAGCTCTATTTCCTGTGCGCCCACCCGTCGCTGACTCCGTCGTCCGCGGTCGCGCTCACACTGCGCGCCGTCGGCGGGCTGACGACCCGCCAGATCGCCCGGGCCTACCTGGTGCCCGAGGCGACCATGGCGCAGCGCATCAGCCGGGCCAAGCGCACCGTCTCCGGCGTGCGGTTCGACCAGCCCGGCGATGTCGCCACCGTGCTGCGTGTGCTCTACCTGGTCTTCAACGAGGGCTACTCCGGCGACGTCGACCTGGCCGCCGAGGCCATCCGGCTCACCCGGCAGCTCGCGGCCGCGATCGACCACCCCGAGGTGGCGGGGCTGCTCGCCCTCATGCTGCTCCACCATGCCCGTCGCGCCGCCCGGACCGCGCCCGACGGCAGCCTGGTGCCGCTCGCCGAGCAGGACCGCGGCCGGTGGGACACGAAGTCGATCGCCGAGGGCGTCCGGATCCTGCAGGCGGCCCTCGCCCGCGACCGGCTGGGCGAGTTCCAGGCGCAGGCCGCCATCGCGGCACTCCACGCCGACGCGCCCACCGCCGAGGAGACCGACTGGGTGCAGATCGTCGAGTGGTACGACGAACTCGCGCGCCTGACCGACAGCCCGGTCGTCCGGCTCAACCGCGCGGTGGCCGTCGGTGAGGCCGACGGACCGCGCGCCGGCCTGGCGGCGCTCGCGGCGCTGGACGACACCCTGCCCCGCCACACGGCGGTGGCGGCGTACCTCCACGAGCGCGACGGCGACCTGGCGACGGCGGCACGGCTGTACGCCGAGGCGGCCGGAAAGGCGCCCGACCTCGCCGAGCGCGACCATCTGACGCGCCGCGCCGCCCGGCTCAACGCCCGCCGGTGACGCGGAAGGGCCGCGCACGGATCCGGGCGCGGCCCCGTGGCGACGCCGGTCACCTCAGAATGGGACCAGCAGCGCGCAGTGGTGCCGCGTCAGCCCGCCGTGCCCCGGCCGCCACGCCTCGCACGCCCACGTCCGGCGGCCGAGTTCCGTGACGCCTCGACCGCGCCGGACGGCCCCGAAGCACGGGACGCCTGGGCGCCCCCACGAGAGCCACGGGATCCGGCACGAGCCGCCCGCGGCGCCTCCGCCGCGCCCGTTCCCTCACCGCGCCGGCGCGCAGGACGCCGCCGTCCGGTGGACGAGGGAGCGGTCACGACCGGCTGCGGGACCTCGATCGTCACGGCCACGCCGGACGGCTCGCGTGCTCCCGTCAGCCGGCTGAGTTCCTCGTCGCTCGACTTGACCCGTGCCGTGCGCGGACTGATCCCCGCGTTCGCCATCAGACGGGTCATCTCACGGCGCTGCTCCGGCAGGACCAGGGTCACGACGCTGCCGGACTCGCCGGCCCGCGCGGTGCGACCGCCGCGGTGCAGATAGTCCTTGTGGTCGACGGGCGGGTCGACGTTCACGACCAGGTCCAGGTCGTCGACGTGGATGCCGCGGGCCGCGACGTTCGTGGCGACGAGCGCGGTGACCTGGCCGTTCTTGAACTGGTCCAGGGTGCGGTTGCGCTGCGGCTGCGAGCGCCCGCCGTGCAGGGCGGCTGCCCGTACGCCGCTGGCCAGCAGCCGCTTGGCGAACCGGTCCGCGGTCCGCTTGGTGTCCACGAAGAGGATCACCCGGCCGTCGCGGGCGGCGATGCGCGTGGCGACGGCCTTCTTGTCGGTCTCGTCCAGCACGTGCAGGACGTGGTGCTCCATCGTGGTGACGGCACCCGCCGACGGGTCGACGGAGTGCACGACCGGATCGGTCAGGAACATCCGCACGAGCCGGTCGATGTTCTTGTCGAGGGTCGCGGAGAAGAGCATCCGCTGCCCGTCCGGCTCGACCTGCTTCAGCAGCGCTGTGACCTGCGGCATGAAGCCCATGTCGGCCATCTGGTCGGCCTCGTCGAGGACCGTGATCGCGACATCGCCCAGGGCGCAGTCGCCGCGTTCTATGAGGTCCTTGAGGCGACCCGGCGTGGCCACGAGCACCTCTGCGCCGCGGCGCAGCGCCCCGGCCTGCTTGGTGATGGACATGCCGCCGACGACGGTGGCGATCCGCAGCTGGGTCGAGGTCGCGTACGGGGCGAGAGCGTCGGTGACCTGCTGCGCGAGCTCGCGGGTCGGTACGAGGACGAGCGCGAGGGGCGCCCGGGCCTCGGCCCGGCGGCCGGCCGTACGAGCGAGCAGCGCGAGGCCGAAGGCGAGGGTCTTGCCGGAGCCGGTGCGGCCGCGGCCGAGGATGTCCCGGCCCGCGAGGGAGTTCGGGAGGGTGGCGCCCTGGATCGGGAAGGGCTCGGTGACGCCCTGGGCCGCGAGGGTCTTCAGCAGGGCGGCGGGCATGTCCAGCTCGTCGAACGCCGTCACGGCGGGCAGCGCGGGGGTGACGGTTTCCGGCAGGGTGAATTCCTGCGGGGGCGCCGCGCTGCGGGCGCTCGCCTTACCGGAGCCGGATCCCCTGCCGGAGCCGGTCCCCTTGCCGGGACGGATCCCGGAGCCGGGTCGGTTTCCGGCGCCGGATTCGGCCGGGCGCCTGCGGGCCGGCCGGGCGGACCTGGCGGCGGAGCGGTCCGGTCGTTCGGAGCGGTTCATGCGGAGTTTTGCCTTCCTGGGGCCTGTGGACAGCAAGAGCCGGGGCCCGCACCGACGAAGGTGCGG
>NZ_JBSGZJ010000182.1:0-12994 GCF_053610925.1 Streptomyces sp. NPDC054847
GAACCTCGACCATCCGAAGATGGACGGGGTATCAACATATCTGGCGTTGATTTTTGGCACACTGTTGAGTTCTCAAGGAACGGACGCTTCCTTTGGACCCTTCTCGGGGCCCTCCGGGCGCTTCCCTTCGGTGTTTCAAACACTATCAGGCTTTTCCGGCCCTCCTGACCACCACCCGGCGGTCGTCCCGGAGGACGTCCAGTGGTTTAGACCAGTTAGGATCTCGCCCTGACAGGTGCTGCCGGCACCCCCGACTCAACGTCGCGTTGGGGTCCAACAGAGGTACGAGACTACAACTCCGCCGGCAGATGACGCAAATCCTTTCCGGTGCACACCTAGGTCCGTCAACTGGTAGATCACGGGCGGAACTAGGACTTCTCATGACCTACTCTTCAGAGCAGCGCGTCGTCCGGTACCAGCGGTGACGACGCCTGCCGAATCTCCGCCCCTGGGAGGCTCCATGACCACAGTGACGTCCCCTCTTGCCGGCCGGGCCATCGGTCTCGCGGCCGTGCCCGATCCGGTGTTCTCCGGTGCGATGGTCGGGCCCGGGACGGCCATCGACCCCGTGCGTGAGCCGTCGGAGGCGGTCTCTCCGGTGGACGGCATCATCGTGTCCCTCCATCCGCACGCCTTCGTGGTCGTCGACGACGAGGGGCACGGTGTGCTGACGCACCTCGGTATCGACACGGTGCAGCTCAACGGCGAGGGCTTCGAGCTCCTCGTCAACAAGGGCGACACGGTGCGGCGCGGCCAGTCCGTCGTGCGCTGGGACCCGGCGGCCGTGGAGGCCGCGGGGAAGTCCGCCATCTGCCCGGTCGTGGCACTCGAGGCCACACCCGACTCCCTGTCCGACGTCCGTGAGAACGGGGACGTGAAGGCCGGGGAAAGCCTCTTCGGCTGGCAGTGACCCGCCGACGTCGGTGACGGCGAGTCGGACATCCATCGCGGCGGCTGGACCGCCGCCCAATCGGAGACGGTGAAATGGAGACAACGCTGCGAGGCGTCGGCGTGAGCCACGGAGTGGCGATCGGCGAGGTGCGGCACATGGGCACGGCGGTTCTCGAGCCGCCGGCCAAGCAGATCCCCGCGCAGGACGCGGAGCGCGAGCAGGGGCGCGCCCGCCAGGCCGTCGAAGCGGTGGCCGCCGACCTGATCGCGCGGGGCAACCTGGCCGGTGGTGAGGCGCAGGCCGTGCTCGAGGCGCAGGCCATGATGGCGCAGGACCCGGAGCTCATGTCCGACGTCGACCGTCGTATCGCCGTCGGCAGCACCGCCGAGCGTGCGGTGTACGACGCGTTCGCGGCCTACCGGGCTCTGCTGGCCGGTGCCGGCGAGTACCTGGCCGGCCGGGTCGCGGACCTGGACGACGTGCGGAACCGGATCGTGGCGCGGCTGCTGGGCGTGCCCATGCCGGGTGTGCCGGACAGCGACGAGCCGTATGTACTGATCGCCCGCGATCTGGCGCCGGCGGACACCGCGCTGCTGGACCCGGCCCTGGTGCTGGGGTTCGTCACGGAGGAGGGCGGGCCCACGAGTCACAGCGCCATCCTCGCGCGGGCGCTCGGAGTGCCTGCCGTGGTCGCGCTGCCTGGAGCAGGTGAGCTCGCAGAGGGCACACTGATCGCCGTCGACGGCAGTACCGGCGAGATCTTCGTGGAGCCGAGCGACGAGAAGCGGGCGCAGATGGAGCGTGCCGCCGCGGAGCGCAAGGCCGCGCTGTCCGCGTCCAGCGGGCCGGGTGCCACGTCGGACGGGCACAAGGTGCCGTTGCTGGCCAATGTCGGTGGACCCGCGGACGTTCCTGCGGCGGTGGACGCCGGGGCCGAGGGCGTGGGTCTGTTCCGTACCGAGTTCCTTTTCCTGGACGACAGCAAGCAGGCGCCGTCGGAGGAGAAGCAGGTCGAGGCGTACCGCAAGGTGCTCGAGGCGTTCCCGGAGGGCCGCGTGGTCGTGCGGGTGCTGGACGCCGGGGCGGACAAGCCGCTCGACTTCCTCACGCCGGCCGACGAGCCCAACCCCGCACTGGGTGTGCGCGGACTGCGTTCGCTGCTGGACCACCCGGAGGTGCTGCGGACGCAGCTGTCGGCGCTGTCGAAGGCGGCGCAGGGGCTGCCCGTCTACCTCGAGGTCATGGCGCCGATGGTGGCGGACCGTACCGATGCCAAGGCGTTCGCGGACGCGTGCCGGCAGGCAGGGCTGCAGGCGAAGTTCGGGGCCATGGTGGAGATCCCGTCCGCGGCCTTGCGGGCGCGGTCGATCCTCCAGGAGGTCGAGTTCCTGTCTCTGGGCACGAACGACCTCGCGCAGTACACCTTCGCCGCCGACCGGCAGGTGGGTGCGGTGTCCCGGCTGCAGGACCCGTGGCAGCCGGCGCTGCTCGACCTGGTGGCGCTGTCCGCGGAGGCCGCCAAGGCCGAGGGCAAGAGCTGTGGTGTGTGCGGTGAGGCCGCCTCCGATCCGCTGCTGGCCTGTGTGCTGACCGGTCTCGGTGTGACATCGCTGTCGATGGGCGCCGCGTCGATCCCGTACGTGCGGGCGACGCTGGCGAAGTACACGCTGGCGCAGTGCGAGCGTGCGGCTGCCGCGGCGCGTGCGTCGGACACCGCCGAGGAGGCACGGACGGCCGCGCAGGCGGTGCTTTCCGGGGAGTAGGCACTCTCCGGACGATGGTGCAGAAGGGGCTTCCCGACGACGGCGGGAAGCCCCTTCTTCCGTCAGTGGTGGCTGTCCGGGTCGTCCGTGGTGACGGGGAAGCCCGCGCAGTATTCGACGCCCGGTTCCGGTGACAGCGGGTCGCCGGTGGCCGCGTCGGTGCAGTAGGCGCTGAACACCTCGCCGGCGGTGAGCGGCTCCAGGCGCCCTTGGTGGAGGCGCCAGCCGTGGACGCGGTCGGCGGTGTCCGGCGCGCTGGTGCGCAGGACCAGTCCGCCGGTGCTCGCGAGCGCGATGCCGGCCGCGAGGACGGTGACGAACTCGGCTCCTTCCTCCGCGTCGATCCGGGCGGAGGACGCTGTATCGCCCTGGGCGTGGAGCACGGCGAGGAGCTGCTCGTCCGGACCCGGGACGCTGCAGACGAGGTGGTGCTCCCCCGGCCCGGCGACTTCGAGGAGGCGCATCAGGATGCTCGACGCCCGGTCGAAGGCGGACCTGCCGATGTCCTGGCCGCAGTCTGCGCACGTGCCGAGGTCGGCGAGGAGCAGGGTGGCGTACTCCCAGGTGGCCTGGCGGACGGTCTTGTTGATCAGCTGGGGCAGCAGGGTTCCCAGCGGCTGGCCGGTGTAGGGGACGTTCGCGCCGCGGCCTGCGAGCTCCGCGGTGAAACGGCTGCGGCCGGCGGGGGCGTCGGCGTCGATGCCGGCCTCCGCGCAG
The DNA here is from genome assembly GCF_053610925.1 of Streptomyces sp. NPDC054847. Taxonomy (NCBI): domain Bacteria; kingdom Bacillati; phylum Actinomycetota; class Actinomycetes; order Kitasatosporales; family Streptomycetaceae; genus Streptomyces; species Streptomyces sp. NPDC054847. The sequence continues at coordinate 3,373 of NZ_JBSGZJ010000182.1, forward strand.
TACTCGGCGAACTCCTCGGGGTCGAAGAGGGCGACGGACGTGTGGAGTTGCTGGGTGGACAGGGTTTTCAGCAGTTGCTCGGACTGCCTGAGGTAGGCCGGGTAGTCGTCGAAGGAGAAGGTGCGGTACCGGCGCATCCGTGTGAAGTCCTGTTCGTCGGCGAGGATGCCGACCGTGCTCGGGACTTCCCGGCGCAGTGCGCGCCGCAGCGATGCGTTGGTGCCGGTCCGCTTGGACTGCTTGGTGTGCGCCATGCCGAAATTCCCCCAGTGCGCTGTCGATCATTCGTGACTCACGGTAGTGGGAGGCACTGACAATCGACTCGGGCAGCCGCCCTGGACCCGGACCCTGCTCTCTCGAGAGGGTCCGGGTCCGGGGCCCGGCTCATGTGCGGTTGCGGGCGATGTCCTCGTAGAAGCCGAGGAGCTCGAGGTTGTCGACGGAGCCCGGGTTGACCGCCTTGGCGAGCGGGGTGCCCTGGAGGAGCCGCTTGACCGGGACCTCGATGCGCTTGCCGGTGAGGGTGTGGGGGACGCCGGGGACCTCGATGATGTCGTCCGGTACGTGGCGCGGGGAGAGGTTCTCGCGGATGGACTGCTTGATCCGGGCACGCAGGGCGTCGTCGAGGACGGCGCCCTCCGCGACGTGGACGAAGAGCGGCATCCAGTAGCCGCCGTCCGGTTCCTCGAGGCCGATGACGAGGGACTCGCGGATCTCCGGGAGGCGTTCGACGACCTCGTAGATGTCGGCGGAGCCCATGCGGACGCCCTGGCGGTTGAGTGTGGAGTCCGAGCGGCCGTGGATGATCACGGAGCCGCGGTCGGTGATGGTGATCCAGTCGCCGTGCCGCCATACGCCCGGGTACATCTCGAAGTAGCTGTCGCGGTAGCGGCTGCCGTCGGGGTCGTTCCAGAAGCGGACGGGCATCGACGGCATCGGGTTGGTGACCACCAGTTCGCCGACCTCGCCGATGACCGGCTTGCCCTGCGGGTCCCAGGACTGGAGGTCGGTGCCGAGGCAGGCGGCCTGGAGTTCGCCGATCTCGACCGGGAGGGTGGGGACGGCGCCGGCGAAGCAGCTGCACACGTCCGTTCCGCCGCTGACGGAGGCGATCCACAGGTCGTCCGCCACCTCGTCGTGGAGCCAGCGGAAGCCGTCGGGCGGCAGTGGGGAGCCGGTGGTGGCGACGCACTTGACGCGGGAGAGGTCGAAGTCCCGTCCGGGGTGGACCTCTGCCTTGGCGCAGGCCATGACGTAGGCGGCGGAGGTGCCGAACAGGGTGGCACCGGTACGTTCGGCCACGCGCCACTGGGCGCCGGTGTCGGGGTAGCCGGGGCTGCCGTCGTACAGGACCACGGTGGTGCCGGTGAGCAGGCCGGAGACGAGGAAGTTCCACATCATCCAGCCGGTGGAGGTGTACCAGAAGAAGCGGTCGCCGGGGCCGAGGTCGCAGTGCAGGCCGATCTGCTTGAAGTGCTCCAGCAGGATCCCGCCCTGGGACTGGACGATGGCCTTGGGGAGGCCGGTTGTGCCCGAGGAGTAGAGCACCCACAGGGGGTGGTCGAATGCGACCTGTTCGAAGACCGGCTCGGCGTCTCCCGAGGTCACCGCGGACCAGTCGAGGGTGCCTTCAGGGGCGTCGGTGCCGAGCAGCGGGATGTGGACGACCGCGCGCAGGGTGGGCAGTTCGCGGCGGAGTTCGGCGACCGTCTGTGTGCGGTCGTGTTCCTTGCCGCCGTAGCGGTAGCCGTCGACGGTGAACAGGACCACGGGTTCGACCTGCTGGAAGCGGTCGAGGACGCTGCGGGCACCGAAGTCGGGGGCGCAGGAGGTCCAGACGGCGCCGACGGCGGCGGTGGCGAGGAAGGCGGTGACGGCCTGCGGGATGTTGGGGAGGTAGCCACTGACGCGGTCGCCGGGGCGTACGCCGAGGGCGCGCAGTTCCGCGGCGAGCGCTCCGACCTGGCGGCGGAGCTCGGACCAGCTGATGGGTGTCGGCTCATGTGTCTCGTCCACATGGAGCAGGGCGGGGTCATGTGCGCGCGCCGGGTCCTCGGCGGTGCGCAGGGCGTGCTCCGCGTAGTTGAGCGTGGCGCCGGGGAACCACTGGGCGCCGGGCATCGAGCGGTCGGCGAGCACGCGTGCCCAGGGGGTGGAGAAACGGATCTCGAACCACTCGGCGACCGCCTGCCAGAACGTCTCCAGTTCGTCGACGGACCAGCGGTGCAGCGCCTGGTATCCCCCCTCGGCCGGAGCCCCGTGGTGCTCGGCCGCCCAGGCCTGGAAGCGGGTGATGCGGGCGCCGGCGATGCGGTCGGGGTCGGGCTGCCAGAGAGGGGCATGGTTCGCTGCTGAGGTCATGGGGCGGCTCCCGGGCTGGCTCTACGCGGTGTATGCGTGCGCCGCGCACGAGCGGGGTGTGCGCGGACGCGGCTGACAGGACGATGCCATGTGATCGTCATTCGCACCAGGGCGGATCCGCCATGGTCGGCGTGGCGAATATGTGCTCCCACCATGGGTGAACGGCAGTTGAACAGCGCGTCGGAGCTTCCTGCCCGGTGGCAGGGTGAACGGCATGGACGGTCGTGATCTGGTGCGCGCGGTGACAACTCTCGGTACGGCACAGGGGCTGCGGGCGATGCGCTCGGCGTGGCGCCGGCACCGGGCCGATGCCGTGGGGCTGGTGCCCCGGGGTGCCGAGCGGGCCAGAGTGCCGGGGCCGGCGGAGGGGGCGGAGCCGCTGCCGGGCGGGGGGACGGTCCGGTTCGCCCGTTCCGAGCTGCACATCATGGTGACGGTGGGCGGGGCGGTGTTCCGCGGCTGGGACGGCGCGCGGCCGGAGCCGTCGTACGCGCTGGCCGGTGCTCCCCCGGAGCCGGATCCGCGGGCGGGGCTGGAGCCGGACAAGGACGGCGGCTGGCAGGTGGTGTCCGAGCGGCTGACGGTCGCCGTCTCCCGGCACGGCGCGGTGGAGATCCGTACACCCGGCGGCGTGGTGCTGCGCAGGGACCTGCCGCCGCGCTGGTGGGAGCCGGTGGAAGGGGGCCCGGCCCGCTGGGTGCAGCGCAGTGAGATCGCGGCCGACGCCCGGCTGTTCGGCCTCGGCGGCCGGGGGTCGGGCCCCCGGCTGCGTGACGGGTCGTACCGGCTGTGGAACACGGCGCCGCGGGCGGGGTTCGGCCCCGGCGAGGACCCGTTGCACATCACGATGCCGGTGCAGACCGTGGTGGCCGACGCCGGCTGCCACCTGGCGTTTCACGACAACACGTGGGACGGCCGCGTCATCGTGCGCGAGGGCCAGGAGGGTGCCGGTTCCGGGCATGACAGGCCTGGCACGGTCGAGGTGCGGATGGACGGCGGGCCGCTGCGCAGCTGGGTGCTGGTGGGCACACCGGCGCGCGTCCTCGGCGGCTGGGCGCAGCTGACCGGCGGGCCGGCGCTGCCTCCGTCCTGGGCGCTGGGCCCGCAACATGTCGTGCCGGCCGGGGGCGAGGAGGACGTGCGCCGCGCGGTCGACGCCCATCGGGAGCGCGGGCTGCCGCTGTCCGCGGTCCATGTCGGCGGCGGCCTCCCTGGGGCGCCGGCCGGGCCCGCGGCGGACCTCGACGGTTTTCCCCGGCTCTCCGTCCTGGCGAAAGATCTCCGTGAGGACGGGGTGCGGTTGGCGCGTGGGGCAGGTCCGGCGGTGGGGGCCGGGCCCGGGGACGTGCTGTACGGGCAGGGCTCTGCGGCGGGGCTTTTCGTCCGGGACGCCTGCGGTTCCGAGGTGCGGGGAACGGCCGGCCGGGATGACTGCGTGTTCCCCGATTTCACGGATCCGCGGGTGCGCGAGTGGTGGGGAGAGCTGACCGGGCAGGGGGCCGCGGAGGGCTTCGCCGGTGTGTGGCTGGACGGGAACGAGCCGGTGTCCTGTACGGCGTTCGCCGGTGCGACGCTCCCCCGTTCGTCACGGCACGTGCTGGAGGGCCGCGGCGGAGACCACCGGGAGGCCCACAACGTGTACGGGATGGCCATGGCGCGGGCCGCGTACGAGGGGATGCGCGGGCTGCTTCCCGAGGAGCGGCCGTTTCTTGTCTCCCGTTCCGGCTGGGCGGGCATGCAGAGGTACGGGGGTAGCTGGGCGGGGGACGTGACGGCGGGCTGGCCGGGGCTGCGTGCCGCGCTGTCGCTGGTGCTGGGCCTCGGGCTCTGCGGCGTCCCGTACGCGGGCCCGGACGTGGAGGGCGCCGACGGGATGTCGGACGAGCTGTATCTGCGCCGGCTCCAACTGTCGGCGTATCTGCCGCTGTTGCGGGTGCGGGATTCCGCGGCGCCCTGGTTGTACGGGCCGGAGGTGACGGCGCGGGCGAGGGCCGTGCTGGTGGAGCGGGAGCGGCTGGGGCCGTACTTCATGACCCTGGCGCACCTTGCGCGGCTGACAGGGGCTCCGTATGTGCGTCCCCTGTGGTGGCGTTCCGCCGGGGACCGGGCGCTGCGGGACTGCGAGGACGCGTTCCTGCTGGGCGACTCGCTGCTGGTGGCGCCGGTCCTCGAGCCCGGGGCCGACCGGCGGGCCGTGCGGCTGCCGCGCGGACGGTGGTACGACACGGGCTCAGGCCGTCCGTACGAGGGCCCCGGGCAGGTGCTGGTGGACGCGCCGCTGTCGCGGATCCCGGTGCTCGCGCGGGCGGGCGCGGTGCTTCCGGTGCTCGACGACGACGGCGGGGCCCCGGGCGGTGGCAATCGGTCCGGCGGCACGCGGTCGGGCCGGGTCGGGTTGGAGGTGTGGGCGCCGGCCGCGGGGCGCAGGGGCGGCGGACTGGTGGTGCGGGACGCCGGCGACGGGTGGGCGGAGCCGGAGATCGAGCGGTACACGTCACGGCTGGCCGGCGGGCGTGTGGTGGTGGAACGGGCCACGGACGACGGGCAGTCGGCGGTGGAGGGGCCGGTGCTCGTGCGGGGACTCGAATGAGGCGGGCGCGACGTCAGCGGTCGTAGGCGCCGGCGAACCAGTTGCGTGCGGCAACGGTGTGGAGCGGGAAGGCCAAGGGCTCGGGGGTGTGCAGGAGCCGTCGGCCGCCGGTCTCCTCGGTGGGGACGAACGGCGGCAGAGCCGCCGCGGGGCGTTTCGGCAGCAGCCCGAACACGAGGAGGTGGCCGGCCGGGGAGCTGAGGACGTCGGCGAGCCGCACCTCGTGCGCCGGGGCCTCGATACCGGTCTCCTCCCACAGTTCGCGGACCACGGCGTGCCGCCAGTCCTCGCCGTGATCGATGAAGCCGCCGGGCAGGGCGGTGCCGCCGCGGGCGGGTTCGATGGTGCGCGTGATGACGACGAGGCCGGTGCCGTGGGCGGGATCGTGCACGGGCTGAAGGGCGACGGCGACCGGCAACGGATTGCGGTAGGCGGTCGTGCCGCAGGCCGGGCAGGTGCGCGGCCAGCCGGCGTCCGCGCCGTACGGCGCTCCGCAATGGCCGCAGTGGGAGTCCTTGGACACGCGCGGACTGTATCCGATCACCCTTTCCGCGAGGAGCGGTTACTGATAAACGGTGGGCATGACTCGACTTGGTTCAGCCGTCCGAATGTTTACCGCCGCGGCCGCGGCTCTGCTCTGCGTCTCGTCGGTGGCGCCCACCGCGCAGGCCGCTCCGGAGCCGAAGGCGCCACGGGAGTTCGTGGCATTGCGCACCGTGGCGCCGACGATCATCCAGGAGATGCGCTACACGACGGAGCACAACTTCGTGGGAGAGCCGGTGGACGGTTACCGGCAGCCGGTGTGCATCCTCACGCGCCCGGCGGCCGAGGCCCTGCGCAGGGCGCAGGCACAGCTGCTGCGGCAGGGCTACTCGCTGAAGGTGTACGACTGCTACCGCCCGCAGCGCGCCGTCGACCACTTCGTCCGGTGGGCGAAGGATCTCGAGGACGAGGCGATGAAGGAGGAGTTCTATCCGCAGGTCGACAAGTCACGTCTGTTCGCGGACGGTTACATCGCGGAGAAGTCCGGCCACAGCCGGGGCAGCACGGTGGACCTGACGATCGTGAGGCTGCCGGCGGCGCCCACACGTCCGTACGTACCGGGTGAGGCGCTCGTGCCGTGCTACGCACCGCAGGACGACCGTTTCCCGGACAACTCCGTCGACATGGGGACCGGCTACGACTGCTTCGACACGCTGTCGCACACGGACGACCCGCGGGTCACCGGCGAACAGCGCGCCAACCGCGACCTGCTGCGGGGCACGCTGGCGGCGGTCGGGTTCGTCAACCTGCCCGAGGAGTGGTGGCACTTCACGTACAAGCCGGAGCCGTTCCCCGGCACGTACTTCGACTTCCCCGTCGCCGTGCGATCGGTGGCAGGGCACCGGGTGGGCTGACGCCGCGCGCCGTGGCGGCTACGGTGCGGGAATGGCGCAGCAGCAGACGTTCGAGTCGTACGAGGAGTTCTGGCCCTACTACGTCGCGATGCACTCGCGGGCGGCGACCCGCTGGGTGCATCTGACGGGCACGCTGACCGGGCTCGCGGTCAGCGTGTACGGGCTGGCGCGGGGACGGAAGCGGTATCTGGCCGCCCTGCCGCTCATCGGGTACGGGACGGCGTGGCCGGCCCACTTCCTCATCGAGAAGAACAACCCGGCGACGTTCGGACATCCCGCGTGGTCGCTCCGCGGCGACGTACAGATGATCCGGATGATGCTGTCCGGCAAGGACGGGGAACTGGCCGAGATCGCGGCCAAGTGGCTGGCGGAGAACCGCTGACGGCCCGTTCCTCCGCGGCATACCCCTGACGCGACGGGACGCGCGCCGCCCCGTGAACCGACCCGGCAGGCGCCCGGCACGGCCGGCGACCGGCGGGTCCCTGGCGTGTGCCGGGCGTGTGCCGCGGTCACCGCGGGACCGGGCTCTTTCGGCCATGGTTCCACGGTCTGTGGGCGTCCGCCGAGCATCCGGAGAACCTTGACGTTCCTGGCGGCGGTGTCCAGCACCGGCCGTGAACTGCGCATGCTGTCCGCGACCTTGACGGTCCATCACGGCAGGTGAAAACTGCCTGTTCGTCGGCAGCCCCCGCAGGCCGCCGCACTCGCTCACCACGCTCGTCACGGACGCCGGGCGCGGCAGGGACCTGCCCTGCCCTCGGCTCCGCAGCCATGGAATCCATGGGAACGCACATGGAGCGCGAACCCTGCACGGAGGGCCGGGGCCGGTGTCCCGGGTGAGGGCCAAGGAGCCGCCATGAGCAACTCGGACATATTTCTCGGCGAGGTCATCGGAACCGCGATACTCATCCTCTTCGGCGCGGGCGTCTGCGCCGCCGTCACACTGCACCACTCGAAGGCCAGGGCGGCCGGCTGGGTCGTCATCGCCTTCGGCTGGGGCTTCGGCGTACTGGCCGGCGCGTACACCGCCGCCCCGCTGTCGGGCGGCCACCTCAACCCGGCCGTGACCGTGGGACTCGCCGTCGACACCGGGGAATGGGGCAAGGTACCGCTCTACATCCTGGCGCAGATGGTGGGAGCGGTCCTCGGCGCCGTACTCGCCTACCTCGTGTACTTCGCGCAGTTCCAGGCGAACGCGAACATCGCCGACGCCCAGCCGACGCTGGGGATCTTCGCGACCGGGCCGGAGATCCGCAAGCCGTGGGCGAACGTCCTCACCGAGGTCATCGCCACGATCGGACTCGTGCTCCCGCTCCTCGCGTTCGGGAGGAACGACGGCATCGGCATCGGGCAGATCCCCGGGGAGGACGCGGGGATCTACGGCTCGGGCATCTCCATCCTGCTGGTGTCACTGCTGGTCGTCGGCATCGGCCTCTCGCTCGGCGGCCCGACCGGCTACGCCATCAACCCGGCGCGCGACCTGGGCCCGCGCATCGTGCACGCCGTGCTGCCGATCCCTAACAAGGGCACCTCCGACTGGGGCTACGCCTGGGTGCCGGTGGCGGGACCCATCATCGGCGGGCTACTGGCCGGGGTCATCTTCAACGCAGCCTTCTAGGGCCTCCGGCCCCTGCGCCTCCGGCTCTCGCGCCGACGGGCCAGGGGCCGATTCCGAAGCCGATCCGACAAGGGGACGCCATGACGGACAGGTTCGTCGCCGCCATCGATCAGGGCACCACGTCCAGCCGCTGCATCATCTTCAACCAGGACGGCGCCATCGTCGCCGTCGACCAGCGCGAGCACCGCCAGATCTTCCCCAGGCCGGGCTGGGTGGAGCACGACGCCACCGAGATCTGGTCGAAGGTGCAGGCCGTCGTCGCCGGGGCCGTCGCCAAGGCCGGTCTGCGGGCCGACCGGCTCAGCGCGCTCGGCATCACCAACCAGCGCGAGACGACACTCATGTGGGAGCGGGCCACCGGAAAACCCGTGCACAACGCCATCGTCTGGCAGGACACCCGTACCGCCGCGCTCTGTCACGAACTGGGGGGCGCCGACGGGCAGGACCGCTTCCGCGACACCACCGGCCTGCCGCTCGCCAGCTACTTCTCCGGGCCCAAGGCCGCCTGGCTGCTGGACAATGTGCCAGGGCTGCGCGCACGGGCCGAGCGGGGCGAGATCGCCTTCGGCACCATCGACTCCTGGCTGATCTGGAACCTCACCGGCGGCACGGACGGCGGGGTGCACGTCACCGACGTCACCAACGCGTCCCGGACGATGCTGATGGACCTGCGGACCCTCCAGTGGGACGAAGAGATCCTCGCCGCCATGAACGTGCCCAAGGCGGTGCTGCCCGAGATCCGGTCCTCCTCCGAGGTGTACGGGACGGCCGTCGGACAGCTCGCCGGCGTGCCCGTGGCCTCCGCCCTCGGCGACCAGCAGGCCGCGATCTTCGGCCAGGCCTGCTACGACACCGGAACGGCCAAGAACACCTACGGCACCGGCAGTTTCCTGCTCCTCAACACCGGCAACCGGCCCGTCCCCTCCAAGAGCGGGCTCATCACCACGCTGGGCTACAAGATCGGCGACGAGTCACCCGTCTACTGCCTCGAGGGCTCCATCGCCATCACCGGCGCCCTCGTGCAGTGGTTCCGCGACCAGCTCGGCATCATCCGCTCGGCGGGCGAGATCGAGACACTCGCCGCGAGCGTGGAGGACAACGGCGGCGCGTACATCGTGCCGGCCTTCTCCGGCCTCTACGCGCCCTACTGGCGCTCCGACGCGCGCGGCGTCGTCACCGGCCTGACCAGGTATGTCACAAAGGCCCACCTGGCACGGGCGGTACTGGAGGCGACGAGCTGGCAGACGCGGGAGGTGGTCGACGCGATGTACCAGGACTCCGGCGTGCGGATCACCACGCTCAAGGTCGACGGGGGCATGACCGCCAACAATCTGCTGATGCAGCATCAAGCGGACGTGCTGGGCGTGCCGGTGATCCGGCCCAAGGTGTCGGAGACGACCTGTCTGGGCGCGGCCTACGCGGCCGGGCTCGCGACCGGTGTCTGGGCGGACCTGGACGAACTCAAGACCCACTGGCAGCGCGATGTCGAGTGGTCGCCGCGGATGGAGGCGGAGGTCCGCGAGCGCGAGTACCACAACTGGCGCAAGGCGGTGGAGAAGAGCTTCGGCTGGGAGGAAGAAGCCGGCGGCAGCTAGGTGCTTCCATCCGGGCGCATCCGGCTCGCCCCGTGCCGCGACGTTCCAGGTGGGCCGTCGC
>NZ_JBSGZJ010000183.1:0-12930 GCF_053610925.1 Streptomyces sp. NPDC054847
TCCCGCAACCCGGCAAGATCATCACGCTCAACGCCCACGGTCCTCGCAACTCCCACAGATCGCGGGTGTTGCGAGGACCGTTAGAACCCAAGGTGCCCGCGGGGGCCTTCGACGGGGTTTCGAGGCGAAGGGTCAGAGTTCCTTGCCCGCGGCGGCCACGGCGCGCACCCGCTTACGGACCAGGAACCAGCCGCCGACCAGCGCGGCCGCGATCAGCGGCAGGCAGTTGACGGTGGTGCGGGAGATGCCCTCGTCCATCCACATCAGGACGACGACGGAGCCCAGGAAGAGCAGCGTGACGATCTGCGTGTACGGGGCCCAGGGCAGCTGATACGCGGGCCTGGTGACGCGGCCGTCCTGGGAGCGGTGCCAGAACAGCAGCGAGCAGACCATGATCATCGCCCAGGTGCCGATGATGCCGATCGAGGCGAAGTTGAGCACCAGCTCGAAGGCGTCACCCGGCATGACGTAGTTGAGCAGCACGCCGAGGACACCGAAGGCGGCGGTGAGCAGAATGCCGCCGTAGGGAACGCCGCCCTTGTTCATGACCCCGGTGAACCGGGGCGCGGAACCGGACATCGACATGGACCGCAGGATGCGGCCGGTCGAGTAGAGGCCCGAGTTCAGGCTGGACAGGGCCGCGGTCAGGACGACCAGGTTCATCACGCCGGCCGCGCCGGGGATGCCGAGCTTGTCGAAGACGGTGACGAAGGGGCTCTCGTCGCCGGAGTACGCCGTGTACGGGAGCAGCAGCGCCAGCAGGACGACGGAGCCGACGTAGAACAGGCCCACGCGCCACATGATCGAGTTGATCGCGCGGGGCATGATCTTCTCGGGGTTCTCGGTCTCTCCGGCGGCGACACCGCACAGCTCGACGGAGGCGTAGGCGAAGACGACGCCCTGGATGAGCAGCAGCATCGGCATGAAGCCGCTCGGGAAGATGCCGCCGTTGTCGCTGATGGTGGAGAAGCCCGGGGTGTGGCCGCCGATGTCGTGGGAGGTGACGACCAGGTAGATGCCGATGAGCATGAATACGACGAGCGCGGCGACCTTGATGATCGCGAACCAGAACTCCATCTCACCGAAGTACTTCACCGAAATGAGGTTGGCGGTAAGAACCACGGCGAGCGCGATCAGGGCCAGCACCCACTGCGGGACGTCGCTGAACATCGCCCAGAAGTGGGCGTAGGTCGCGGCCGCGGTGATGTCGGCGATGGCGGTCGTCGACCAGTTCAGGAAGTACAGCCAGCCCGCCGTGTAGGCGCCCTTCTCGCCCATGAACTCACGGGCGTAGGAGACGAAGGCACCGGAGGAGGGCCGGTAGAGCACGAGCTCGCCGAGCGCACGCACGACGAAGAAGGCGAAGACGCCGCAGACGGCGTAGGCGATGAACAGAGAGGGGCCTGCTCCGGCCATGCGGCCACCGGCGCCGAGGAAGAGCCCCGTACCGATGGCGCCGCCGATGGCGATCATGTTGATGTGCCGCGACTTGAGGTCCTTGCGGTACCCGACGTCTCCGGCGTCCACGTGGGGGGAACCCGTCGCGCCGGCGACGGGCGTATCGGCCGCAGCCATGGTGCGGTCACTCATTGAGGTTGTTCGCCTTCGTGAGGGGGTGTGCGGTACCCGGCCTGCGCCGGCGTCTTCCCAGGGGTGAAGGAAGGGGACGCCCCGGCCCGGTTGCGGGCATGAATGGCCCAAGGGCTCATCGTCAGGGCAACCCTGGGATTTTGGCAGTGGCGAACCTCACTCAGACAGACATCTGAGGTATTTCAGAGGTTTCGACAAGGTAAGCCAGGTCGTCATGAAGTTCAGGGAGCGAGTACGTCAAGCTCCTGGAGGGCCCCGACGGCGATCTCACGGGTGAGACGCTCGGCTCTTTCCGCGTCGCCTTCGCGAACGGCCTCCGCCACCTGGACATGCAGCGTCACCGCCGCCGGGTCGGGGTCGTCGAACATCACATGGTGGTGGGTGCGGCCCGCGAGGACCTCGGCGACGACATCCCCGAGCCGCGCGAACATCTCGTTGCCGGAGGCGTTGAGCACCACCCGGTGAAAGGCGATGTCGTGCTTCAGATACCCCTCGAGCTGCTGGCCGCGGGAGGTGGCGACCATGCCGAGGGCCTCTTCCGTCAGCGCCGCGCACTGCTCGGGGGTCGCGTGGACGGCGGCGAGTCCGGCCGCGACCGGTTCCACCGCGGAGCGCAGCACGGTCAGTGAGCGCAGCTGGCGCGGGCGGTCGGCGCCGGCCAGCCGCCAGCGGATGACGCGGGGGTCGTAGACGTTCCACTCCTCGGTGGGACGCACGGTGACGCCGACGCGGCGGCGGGACTCCACGAGGTGCATGGACTCGAGGACGCGGACCACTTCACGGACGACCGTGCGTGACACGTCGAAGCGCTGGGCGACCTCGTCGGTACGCAGCACGCTGCCCTGCGGATACTCGCCCGCCGTGATGGCGAGACCGAGGGTGTCGAGCACATGGGTGTGAAGCCCTCGGCCTTCTGTGGTCATGGGCAAAGCCTACGGGGCGTGGATCACATGGACGCCTGCGGGAACAAAAAGTATGACGTTTATGTCTCAGCCTCTTGAATACGTCGTACCTAATAGGTTTCAGTAGCGCGACGGACCGACGTCGAGCGGTCGACGAGGACAGCGAGGCACGTAATGAGCACCCCCCACGTCGTCGTGGTGATGGGCGTAGCAGGAACCGGCAAGACCACGATCGGCCCCCTGCTCGCCGCCGCCCTGGGCGTCCCCTACGCCGAAGGCGACGACTTCCATCCCCCGGCGAACATCGCCAAGATGACGGCCGGTGTCCCCCTGGACGACGCGGACCGCCGCCCGTGGCTGGACGCCATCGGCACGTGGGCCCACGGCCGGGCCGGGCTCGGCGGAGTGGTCTCCAGCTCCGCGCTCAAGCGTGAGTACCGCGACAGGCTGCGGGCGGCAGCGCCCGACGCCGTCTTCCTCCACCTCACCGGCAGCCGCGAGCTCATCGAGCAGCGGATGGCGGAGCGCAAGGGCCACTTCATGCCCACGGCGCTGCTGGACTCCCAGTTCGCGACCCTCCAGCCGCTGGAGGAGGACGAGGCGGGCGTCGCCGTCGATGTGTCCGGAACCCCCGAAGAAATCACCGAACGGGCCGTCGCCGCGCTGCGCGGGCTCGAAGACTAAGGAATCACCGTGACCAGTCTCAGCGTCGAGATGCTGGCAGCGGACGCCGTCGAGCCGATCACCTCGGCGGGCAACGCACAGCTGGGCATCGCCGTCCTCGCGGGCATCGCTGTCATCGTTCTGCTCATCACCAAGTTCAAGCTGCACGCCTTCCTGGCGCTGACCATCGGGTCGCTCGCGCTCGGCGCGTTCGCCGGGGCACCGCTCGACAAGGCGATCACCTCGTTCACGGCCGGCCTGGGCTCGACCGTCGCGGGCGTCGGTGTGCTGATCGCCCTGGGCGCGATCCTCGGCAAGCTGCTCGCCGACTCCGGAGGCGCGGACCAGATCGTCGACACGATCCTCGCCAAGGCGAGCGGCCGGGCCATGCCCTGGGCGATGGTGCTGATCGCCTCGATCATCGGACTTCCGCTGTTCTTCGAGGTCGGCATCGTCCTGCTGATCCCGGTCGTGCTCATGGTCGCCAAGCGCGGCAACTACTCGCTGATGCGGATCGGCATCCCGGCGCTCGCGGGTCTGTCCGTGATGCACGGCCTCATCCCGCCGCACCCCGGCCCGCTGGTCGCGATCGACGCCATCGGCGCCAACCTCGGCGTCACCCTGGCCCTCGGCCTGGTCGTCGCGATACCGACCGTCATCATCGCCGGTCCGGTGTTCTCCAAGTACGCCGCGCGCTGGGTGGACATCCCCGCGCCGGAGAAGATGATCCCGCAGCGCGCCTCCGACGACCTGGAGAAGCGGCCGAGCTTCGGCGCCACCGTCGCCACGGTGCTGCTCCCCGTCGTCCTGATGATGGCCAAGGCCCTCGTCGACATCGTGGTGGACGATCCGGAGAACGGCGTCCAGCGCGTCACCGACGTCATCGGCTCGCCGCTGATCGCCCTGCTCGCCGCCGTGATCGTCGGCCTGTTCACGCTGGGACGGGCCGCCGGGTTCACCAAGAGCCGGCTCTCCTCGACCGTCGAGAAGTCGCTCGCCCCGATCGCCGGTGTGCTGCTCATCGTCGGCGCCGGCGGCGGCTTCAAGCAGACGCTGATCGACATCGGTGTCGGACAGATGATCCTGGACTTCTCCAAGGACTGGGCCATCCCGACCCTGCTGCTCGCCTGGCTGATCGCCGTCGCGATCCGGCTCGCGACCGGCTCCGCGACCGTGGCCACGATCTCCGCGGCCGGCCTGGTGGCGCCGCTGGCGGCCGACATGTCGACCTCGCACGCGGCCCTGCTCGTCCTCGCGATCGGCGCCGGCTCGCTGTTCTTCAGCCACGTCAACGACGCCGGATTCTGGCTGGTGAAGGAGTACTTCGGCATGAGCGTCGGCCAGACGATCAAGACCTGGTCGGTGATGGAGACGATCATCTCGGTCGTCGGCATCGTGTTCGTGCTGCTGTTGTCACTCGTCCTCTAGCCACCTCGGGTGGTGCTCGCGGGCCCACTGGCGCTCGACCGACCCGGTGCGCATGCCACGGCGTGCCTCCGGGTCGGCGAGCGCCATCGCGATGTGCGCGGCGACGGCTATCCCGACAGCCAGGGAGAGCCAGTCGTGCACAAAGGTGGCGCTCGTCCGCCACACCAGCGGCGCGAGGCCGGTGAACCACATCAGCAGACCGGTGCCGAGCATGACCAGCGCCGCTCCGGCGGTCCAGGCCGCGTAGACCTTCTGCCCGGCGTTGAACTTGCCCGCCGGACGCGCCGACGGACCGTGCTCGCGCCGGCGCACGGCACGCAGCCACGCCCGGTCGTACGGCGCGAAGCGGTTCAGCCGGCGCAGATCCGCGCGGAACGCGCGGGAGGCCAGCGCCAGGACGAACGGCACGGGCAGCAGCAGCCCGGCCCACTGGTGGACCGTCACCACGAGGTACCGGCGGCCGACGAGTTCGGCCAGCTGCGGCACGTAGAGCACGGCGGCGGTCACGATGCACAGCAGCATCAGCGCGGCGGTGGTGCGGTGCAGCAGACGCTCGGCGCGGGTGAAGCGCCGTCTGCGGGCGGTGCGTTCCATCGCCTCGTCCGGTGCGGCGGGCTCAGACGGTGGGGGTGTCGGTGCGGCCGTTGGACCGGCCGACCCAGGCGTCGACGTCATAGCCCCGCTCCTCCCAGTAACCGGGCCGGACCGCGGACGTGACCGTGATCCCGGACAGCCACTTCGCCGACTTGTAGAAGTACATCGGCGCCACGTACAGCCGGACCGGGCCGCCGTGCGAATGGCTGACCGGCTTGTCCTGCATCCGCAGCGCGACGAGGACGTCGTCCCGCCGGGCCTGTGCGAGCGTCAGGCTCTCGCTGTAGGTGCCGTCGAAGCAGGTGAACCGGATCGCCCGTGCCTCCGGTCGTACACCGGCGGCGTCCAGCAGCTGCGAGAGCTTCACGCCTTCGAAGGGCGTGTCCGGCACGCGCCACCCGGTGACGCACTGCACGTCCCGCACGATCCGCGTCTGCGGCATGGCCCGGAGGTCGGCCAGTGTGTACGTGGCCGGCTTCCGGACGAGGCCGTCGACGGTCAGGCGGTAGGTCTCCGCGGTCTTGCGGGGCACGGACGACGCGACCGAGTAGTAGCGGAATCCGCCGCCGTTCGGCAGCAGCCCGGTCAGGCCCGTCGGGTCCTTGTCGGCCGCGGCGCCGAGGAAGCTCTCCAGGCCGCGCTGCAGATAGGGCGCGCCGGCGACACCGGCGGCGCCGAGACCGAGCATGCCGAGCACGACACGGCGGCCGACGGGGGTGCCGGGACCGTCCTGGCCGGCCGGGTCGGAGTGTGGGGATGTCACCCTTCGATTCGAGCACTTGGCCGGGCCGGACGCCAGGGGTGGCGGGGGGCCGTCAGACTTCCGTCACACATGGGGGCGGGCCGCGCCCCCCGTCCCTATGACACCGCCCTCGCCGCCGCACGGCCCGCCGCGCGGCCCGAGAAGAGGCAGCCGCCGAGGAACGTGCCCTCCAGGGAGCGGTAGCCGTGGACGCCGCCGCCGCCGAAGCCCGCCGCCTCGCCCGCGGCGTACAGGCCCGGCAGCGGGGCGCCGGACCCGTCGAGGACCCGCGAGGACAGGTCCGTCTCCAGGCCGCCGAGCGACTTGCGGGTCAGGATATTGAGCCGTACGGCGATCAGCGGACCCGCCTTGGGGTCCAGCAGACGGTGCGGCGCGGCGGTGCGGATCAGCTTGTCGCCGAGGTACTTGCGGGCGCCGTGGATCGCCGTGACCTGGAGGTCCTTGGTGAACGGGTTGGCCACCTCCCGGTCCCGCGCCGTGATCTCGCGCCGCAGCTCCGCCTCGTCGATCAGTCCGTCCCCGGTGAGCTCGTTCATGCCGCGCACCAGCGCCCCCAGGTCCTTCTCCACGACGAAGTCGACGCCCTTGTCCATGAACGCCTTCACCGGCGCGGGCACGTCGGCCCTGGCGCGTACGAAGACGTCGCGGACGGACTTGCCCGTCAGGTCCGGGTTCTGCTCGGAGCCCGACAGGGCGAACTCCTTGCCGATGATCTTCTGGTCGAGCACGAACCAGGTGTAGTCGTGGCCGGTACGCATGATGTGTTCGAGCGTGCCGAGGGTGTCGAAGCCGGGGAACAGCGGCACCGGCAGCCGTCTGCCGCGTGCGTCCAGCCAGAGGGAGGACGGGCCCGGCAGGATGCGGATGCCGTGCCTGGCCCAGATCGGGTCCCAGTTCTCGATGCCCTCGGTGTAGTGCCACATCCGGTCACGGTTGATGTGGCTCGCGCCGGCGCGCTCGGCGATGCCGAGCATCAGCCCGTCGACGTGCGCGGGGACGCCGGAGAGCATCTTCTTCGGCGGGGTGCCGAGCCGCTTCGGCCACTGCGCGCGGACGAGGTCGTGGTTGCCGCCGATACCGCCCGAAGTGACGATCACCGCTTGGGCCTTGAGCTCGAAGGCGCCGGTGACCTCGCGGCTGCTCGCCGCGCCGCGCTCCGCGTCGGACGGCTCGAGGATCTCACCGGTGACGGTGTCCAGGCCGCCCGCGCTGCTGCCGAGACCGGTCACCCGGTGCCGGAACCTCAGCTGCACCAGCCCTCTGGCGACTCCTTCACGAACGCGCCGCTCGAAGGGGGCCACCAGGCCGGGGCCGGTGCCCCAGGTGATGTGGAAGCGGGGTACGGAGTTGCCGTGGCCGTTCGCGTCGTAGCCGCCGCGCTCCGCCCAGCCGACGACGGGGAAGAACCGCACGCCCTGCCGGTGCAGCCAGGCCCGCTTCTCCCCCGCGGCGAAGTCGACGTAGGCCTCCGCCCACTTGCGCGGCCAGCGGTCCTCCTCGCGGTCGAAGCCCGCGGTGCCCAGCCAGTCCTGCATGGCGAGCGCGTGACTGTCCTTGATGCGCATACGGCGCTGCTCGGGCGAGTCGACGAAGAAGAGGCCGCCGAAGGACCAGTGCGCCTGCCCCCCGATGGACCGCTCGGGTTCCTGGTCGAGGAGGATGACCTTCCGTCCGGCGTCGACGAGTTCGGCCGTGGCCACGAGGCCCGCGAGTCCTGCCCCGATCACGATCACATCAGCGTCGTACGCCATGGTTGTCCATTCTCCGTCGGGCCGGTGGCACCCGATCTTCCTTACGGGTGGATAACTCGTCAATGGCGGACCGGTCAAAGGCGGCGTACGGCGGTGTTTTCATGGGTGCCATGACTTCCGTGCAGCCCGCAGAAGAGATCCTCGACATCGTCGACGAGCACGACCGTGTGATCGGACAGGCCCCGCGCGGCGAGGCGTACGCGCGCGGACTGCGCCACCGGTGCGCGTTCATCATCGTCAGGGATGCCGCGGGACGCGTCTTCGTGCACCGGCGCACGGCCACGAAGCTGGTCTTCCCCTCGATGTACGACATGTTCGTCGGCGGTGTCGTGGGCGCCGGGGAGAGCTACGACGACGCGGCGCTGCGCGAGGCGGAGGAGGAGCTCGGCGTACGCGGACTTCCCCGCCCCGTACCGCTGTTCAAGTTCCTCTACGAAGGGGACGGCGCCCCCGGCCCCACCTGGTGGTCGTACGTCTACGAGGTCCGATGCGAGCTGCCGGTGGAGCCTCAGCCGGAGGAGATCGACTGGTACGGCTTCCTGACGGACGCCGAACTGGAAGCGAGGCTCGGGGCGTGGGAGTGGGTGCCCGACGGGCTGGCCGCGTACGAGCGGCTCAAGGCGCACCGAACGGGCTGAGCGTCCTGGCCCGGAACCCGGGCCGGACGGTGCCGGGCTGCGCCCGGAGCTGGGCCGGAGCCACCGACAGTGCGCGGGTAGGGTGCGCTGCGTGAGCGATTTCCTGCTGAGCCTGCGGCTGTGGTTCGCGCCGGCGCGGATCCGGGAAGAGGGCGACACGCCCGACTACCGGTTCTCGCTCGCCAACGAGCGGACGTTCCTTGCCTGGATCCGTACGGCGCTCGCCCTCATCGGCGGCGGCTTCGCCGTCGACCAGTTCCTGCCGGACCTGCGCTGGGGTGTACGGGCCGGGCTGGCGCTCGCGCTGATCGGCGTCGGGGCGGTGTGCGCGGTACGCGCGGTGAACCACTGGGTCCGGTGCGAACTGGCGATGCGACGCGGCGAGGATCTGCCGGTGTCCCGGTTCCCGGCGCTGCTGGCCGTCGTCGTCGCGGTCGTCTCCCTCGCCATGGTGGCGGTGGTGGCCTGGGGCGACCTGTGACGGCGCCTCCCGCTCGCGATCCGGGGCTTCAGCCCGAGCGGACCCGGCTGGCCTGGCGCCGGACGACGCTGACCTGCACGGTGGTGGCGGTCCTCGCCGCCCGGCAGACGGCGCAGGACACGGCTCTCGCGGCAGGGCTGGGCGTGGTCGCGTGGCTGGGGTTCCTGTGGGTCGCGCACCGGCGGCTGCGCGCGATGGACGCGGCCAGGCCGGCGGCGATGCCGGTGCGCGGGGCGATCGCGGCGGTCGGGTGCGTGCTGGCTCTGGCCGCGTGCGCCGTGGCGATCGTGGTGTGACAGCGGGTGACGCCCCATGTCGGACATCTGTTCCCTCGTGGCGTGACGGGCGGCGCGCGGCCGGCGCCGGAGCCGCCCACTAGCCTGGAAGACGGACAGAACGACACGAAAGCACCCAGAGGTGAGCGCCATGACCGTTGCACACCAGGAGCACACCGCACACGAGCACACGCACGGCCCGTCCTGCGGCCACACCGAGATCCCCCACGGCGACCACATGGACTACGCACACGACGGGCATCTCCACCGGCAGCATGGGGCGCATTGGGACGAGTGCGAGCCGGGTGAGCACGTGTCGCACAGCGGTCACGCGCACGAGCACGGCGACGGCTGCGGCCACCCTGCCGTGGTGCACGGCGACCACGTCGACTACCTCCACGACGGGCACCGGCACGCGGGGCACGACGGACACTGGGACGACCACTGACTGACGCGTACGCGGGTCAACCGGCAGGCTCTGAGGGCCGATTCACCGTCGACACGTCCCCTGGGGAGCCATCGTGCCTGCCGCAGATCCCTACACCGTCCGGCTCGCGCCGGGTGTGCACGCCTACGTCCAGCCCGACGGCGGCTGGTGCCTGAACAACGCGGGCTTCGTCAGCGACGGGGAGTCGACGCTCCTCGTCGACACCACGGCCACCGAGCGTCGGGCCCGGGCGCTGCGCGAGGCGCTCCTCGCGACCGGCGCGCCTCTTCCCCGTACCGTCGTCAACACCCACCACCACGGCGACCACACCTACGGCAACGGGGTCTTCCTGCCGGAGGCCGTGGTCGTCGGGCACGCATCGTGCCGGAGCGAGGTGCTCGCGGCGGGCCGCCAGCTCCACCTGATCTGGCCGCAGACGGATTTCGGGGACATCCGGATCACCGCGCCGACCGTCACGTACAGCGACCGGATGACGGTCCATGTGGGGGACGCCGAAGTGCGGCTCGTCCATCCCGGCGGGGTCGCCCACACCGCGGGGGACACGATCGTCCACCTGCCGCGGCAGGGCATCGTCTTCACCGGTGACCTGGTCTTCCAGGGCGGTACGCCGTTCGTCCCGATGGGCTCGCTGAGCGGCTCGCTGCGGGCGCTCGACGTGCTGCGCTCCCTGGGGGCGGAGACCGTGGTGCCCGGCCACGGACCGATCACCGACCCCTCTGCCTACGACGCGACAGAGCGTTACCTGCGCTTCGTCGCCGAACTGGCCGAGGAGGGCCACGCCAAGGGGCTCGGTCCGCTGGAAACGGCACGCGCGGCGGATCTCGGCGTGTTCGCCGAACTGCGGGAGAGCGAACGGCTGGTGGCCAACCTGCACCGGGCGTACGCGGAGCTGGAGGGGCTCCCAGAGGGCTCCCCGCTCGATCCCGCCGTGGTGTTCGCGGACATGGCGGCGATGAACGGCGGAGTGCCGGTGGCCTGCCACGCCTGACCTCTCGGCGCGTTCCGCCCCCTCGAGCGGGCCGTCCCCGAGGGGGCCGGCGCCTGTCGTGCGAATGTGATCCTGGCATCGCTTTCCACCGGGCCACTGGACGACATACCGACTGGTCGGTCATCATGAACGCGTTCCCAGGACCGCCCCCCGGAGGTGCGCACCATGAGCTCAGTCCCCCCAGGCCTCGATCCCGAGCAGCTGCGCGGCCATCTCGACCGTGAGCGGCCCGGACTGGTGGGCGGACCGCTCAGCGCCCGGCTGATCCAGGGCGGCCGCTCCAACCTCACGTACGCCGTCACCGACGGCACCAACCGGTGGGTGGTGCGCCGGCCGCCGCTCGGCCATGTGCTGGCGACGGCGCACGACATGAAGCGCGAGCACCGGGTCATCAGCGCCCTGGCGCCGACCGCCGTCCCGGTGCCGCAGCCCGTGCTGCTGTGCGAGGACGAATCGGTCATCGGGTCGCCGTTCTACGTCATGGAGTTCGTGGACGGCACCCCCTACCGCACGGCGGAGCAACTGGCCCCGCTCGGTGCGGAGCGCACCCGGGACGCCGTCCTCGCCCTCGTCGACACCCTCGTCGAGCTGCACGCCGTGGACCCGGCGGCCGTCGGGCTCGGCGACTTCGGCCGGCCGGAGGGCTTCCTCGACCGGCAGCTGCGGCGCTGGGGCAAGCAGCTGGCGGCCTCTCGGGGCCGCGACCTGGCGGGCATCGACGAGCTGCACGCCGCGCTCGGGCGCGCGCTGCCCGACTCCCCCGCCGCCACCGTGGTCCACGGTGACTACCGCCTCGACAACGTCCTCATCGGCGACGACGACCGGATCAAGGCCGTCCTGGACTGGGAGATGTCGACCCTCGGCGACCCGCTGACCGACCTCGGCCTGCTGGTCATGTACAGCAAGCGGCTGGAACTGCCCGACTCCCCCGTCAGCACCACCGCGGGCGCCGCCGGCCACCCGTCCCCCGCCGAACTGATCGAGCGGTACGCGGAGCGCTCCGGCCGGGACACCTCGGCGATCTCCTGGTACGAGGCGTTCGCCTGGTTCAAGCTCGCCGTGATCCTCGAGGGCATCCACTACCGCTACACCCTCGGCCAGACCGTCGGCGCCGGATTCGACCGGATCGGCGATCTCGTCCCCCTCTTCATCGAGCACGGCCTCACCACCCTTCAGGAAGGCTGAGTACCTCATGGACTTCGCATTCGACGCGCGCACCGAAGAACTCCGCGGAAAACTGCTCGCCTTCATGGACGAGCACGTCTACCCGGCCGAGAAGATCGCGGAGGAGCAGCGCGCCGAGCTCGCCTCCCCCTGGGACACGCCCGCGATCGTGGAGGAACTCAAGGCAGAGGCCCGCAAGCAGGGCCTGTGGAACCTCTTCCTCCCCGACTCCGAGTACGGCGCCGGGCTGACCAACCTCCAGTACGCACCGCTCGCCGAGATCACCGGCCGCAGCCCGCACCTCGCGCCGACCGCGCTGAACTGCGCGGCCCCGGACACCGGCAACATGGAGGTGCTCACCCAGTTCGGCTCCGACGCGCAGAAGAAGCAGTGGCTCGAGCCGCTGCTCGCGGGCGAGATCCGCTCGGCGTTCGCGATGACCGAGCCCGAGGTGGCCTCCTCCGACGCGACCAACATCCGCACCCGCATCGACCGGGACGGCGACGACTACGTCGTCAACGGCCGCAAGTGGTACATCTCCGGGGCCATGAACCCGGACTGCAAGATCCTGATCGTCATGGGCAAGACCGACCCGGACGGCGAGGACATCCGCCGCCAGCAGTCGATGATCCTGGTGCCCACCGACACCCCCGGCGTGCAGATACGACGCGCGATGCAGGTGTACGGCTACGAGGACCACTCCCACGGCGGCCACGCCGAAGTCGTCTTCGACGACGTGCGGGTCCCGGCGACGAACCTGATCGGCGAGGAGGGCGGCGGCTTCGCCATCGCCCAGGCGCGGCTGGGACCGGGCCGTATCCACCACTGCATGCGGCTGATCGGCATGGCGGAGCGCGCGATCGAGCTGATGTGCCGGCGGGCCGTCTCCCGTACCGCCTTCGGCAAGCCGATCGCGCAGCAGGGCGTCGTCCAGAACTGGATCGCCGACGCGCGGGTCACCGTGGAGCAGCTGCGGCTGCTGGTGCTGAAGACGGCGTGGCTGATGGACACGGTCGGCAACCGCGGGGCGCACACCGAGATCCAGGCGATCAAGATCGCCACGCCGCGGGCGGTCGTCGACATCCTCGACAAGGCCGTCCAGGCGCACGGCGCGGGCGGCGTCAGCCAGGACTTCCCGCTGGCGGAGCTGTGGGCGTCGGCGCGGACGCTGAAGCTGGCGGACGGGCCGGACGAGGTGCACCAGCGGTCGCTGGCGCGGCGGGAGCTGAAGAAGTACATGTGACG
>NZ_JBSGZJ010000184.1:0-7392 GCF_053610925.1 Streptomyces sp. NPDC054847
GGCGAGGACGTCGGCGTGTTCCCAGCCGGTGCGTTCCAGCAGCAGGGCGGCCTCGTACTCGTTGGTGAACAGCCAGCGGGCGCCGTCGACGAGGTCGCGTACCTCGCTGCCTTCCAGGCGGGCGAGCTGCTGGGAGGGGTCGGCGGCGAACGGCAGGCCCAGCTCGCGGCATTCCGCCGTGTGGCGCAGCATCGCGGCCGGGTCGTTGGGGCAGACCAGGACGAGGTCGGGGCGGGCGCCGGTGGTGGTCAGGTGCCACAGGTCGATGTCGCGGGCCTCTTGCATGGCGCCCGCGTAGAAGGAGGCGATCTGGTTGGCGTCCTGGTCGGTGATGCACATGAACCGGGCGGTCTGGTGCTCGGTGGAGACCAGGACGGGGCCGGTGTCGACGCCGTGTTCCTTGAGCCAGACCTCGTACTCGGCGAAGTCGCCGCCCACGGCGCCCACCAGCAGGGGGGTGAGGCCGAGGCTGCCGAGGCCGAAGGCGACGTTGGCCGCCACTCCGCCCCGGCGCACCTCGAGGTTGTCGACCAGGAAGGAGAGCGAGACATGAGCGAGCTGGTCGGGGATCAGCTGATCCGCGAACCGGCCGGGGAAGACCATCAGATGGTCGGTGGCGATGGAACCGGTGACAGCGATGCGCACGTCAGGATCTCCTCACAGGTCGGGCGGGTCTCAGAGACCGGCCGCGGCCTTGAGCCGGTGGGCGCGGTCGGTCCGCTCCCAGGTGAAGTCGGGCAGTTCACGGCCGAAGTGGCCGTAGGCGGCGGTGGCGGCGTAGATGGGCCGCAGCAGGTCGAGGTCGCGGATGATGGCGGCCGGGCGCAGGTCGAAGACCTCGGCGATGGCCTTCTCGATGCGGTCCTGGGCGACGGTCGCGGTGCCGAAGGTCTCGACGAACAGGCCGACGGGCTCGGCCTTGCCGATGGCGTAGGCGACCTGGACCTCGCAGCGCTCGGCGAGACCGGCGGCCACGACGTTCTTGGCGACCCAGCGCATGGCGTAGGCGGCGGAGCGGTCGACCTTGGACGGGTCCTTGCCCGAGAAGGCGCCGCCGCCGTGGCGGGCCATGCCGCCGTACGTGTCGATGATGATCTTGCGGCCGGTCAGGCCGGCGTCGCCCATCGGGCCGCCGATCTCGAAGCGGCCGGTGGGGTTGACCAGGAGGCGGTAGTTGTCGGTCTCGAGCTTGATGCCGTCCTCGGCGAGAGCGGCCAGGACGTGCTCGACGACGTGTTCGCGGATGTCGGGGGTCAGCAGGGAGCCGAGGTCGATGTCGGCGGCGTGCTGGGAGGAGACGACGACGGTGTCGAGCCGGACGGGGCGGCTGCCCTGGTACTCGATGGTGACCTGCGTCTTGCCGTCGGGGCGCAGATAGGGGACGGTGCCGTCCTTGCGGACCTCGGTGAGCCGGCGGGAGAGGCGGTGGGCGAGCTCGATGGGCAGCGGCATCAGCGAGGGTGTCTCGTTGGTGGCGTAGCCGAACATCAGGCCCTGGTCGCCGGCGCCCTGCCGGTCGAGTTCGTCCGCGTCGTCGCCCGCGGCGGCGCCCTCCACCCGCTTCTCGTACGCGGTGTCGACGCCCTGGGCGATGTCGGGGGACTGCGCGCCGATGGAGACGGAGACACCGCAGGAGGCGCCGTCGAAGCCCTTGGCGGAGGAGTCGTAGCCGATGGCCAGGATCGTGTCGCGGACCAGCTGGGCGATCGGCGCGTACGCCTTGGTGGTGACCTCGCCGGCGATGTGGACCTGGCCGGTGGTGATCAGGGTCTCCACCGCGACGCGTGAGGTGGGGTCCTCGCGCAGCAGGGCGTCGAGGACGGTGTCGCTGATCTGGTCGGCGATCTTGTCGGGGTGGCCCTCGGTCACGGACTCCGAGGTGAACAGACGTCGGGACATGACTCTCCAGATGTGTGCGGTCGGTTGGACGGTCGGTTCGTCGGCTCGCTCACCGCCCGGTGGTCACCCGGCCCGGCCGGCGACGGCTTCGAGGAGGCGGGCGAGGTCGCCGGCGGCGGTCGCGGGGCCGGTGAGCACCACGAGGGGCGGCCGGCCGCCGTCGGCCGCGACGAGGCGGACGATGTCGTGGGCGGCCGGTCCGTGGCCGGAGAACCCGCCGAGCACGAGGGGACCGCCCGCGTCGGTCAGCGGCCGCAGCGCCCTGTACCGGGCGTGCGGGTCGTCGGGGACCGGGTCCAGCAGCACGAGCGCTTCGGGGCCCGTGTAGGAGCGGGCGAGCAGTTCGTAGCAGGAGCGTGGCGTGCCGTGCGCCGCGAGGAGGCAGACGGTGCCGGCGCCGGCGTCGCGGGCGGGGCGCAGGACGGTGAGGGCGGGGGCGCCGGGCGTCTCGTCGTCGGTGGCGGGCCCGGTCGGCGGCTCGAGGGTGAGGGCCGCCGTGCCGGTGTGCGGTCCGGTGCCGGCCGGCAGGGCCAGTACGTCGGCGATGGTCAAGGACTCGTCGCCGACGCGGGGCAGGTCGTGCAGCAGGTGCGCGGCGCGGCCGAGGACGTCGGTGATGCCGGTGAGCAGGGCGCGGTCGTAGGTGGCGGTCACCACGAGGGCCCCGTCGCTGTCGTGGTGGGCGGCGAGGGTGAGGGGGAACGCGGTGCGGGCGCCCTGCGGTTCGGGTGGGCCGACGCGGACGGACCGGGCGGCGAGTTCGGCGGCCGGCGGGTCCAGGGAGGGACGGCCGGCGTCGAAGACGACGAGGCTGCCCGGGTGGGCCGTCGCCCTGGCCGGGGCGTCGGTCCAGGCACGGATCTGGCCCGCGGAGACCCATTCGTACGCCGCCATGTCCAGGACCCGGTCGCGCAGTTGGGCCAGCAGGTGCGGCACGCTGGAGCGGGGGTCGACGGTGACGGTCACCGGCAGGGGGTTGCGCAGGGCGCCGGGCAGCCGCTCCACGCCCTCGAGGAGGATGCCCCGTCCGGAGACGGTCACGCTGAAGCGGACCGGTTCGGGGCGGGCCGATCCGGTGGCCGCGTACAGCAGCAGCGCCCACACGGCCTGCAGTGCGCCGCTCTCGGTGCTGCCCCAGCAGGCGGCCCACTCGCGGAGCAGGGTCGTCCGGGCGGGGGTGAGCCGCAGCCGGGCACGGCCCGTGCCGGCAGGCCCGGCGGCCGGGGTCGCGGGTCCGGCGGGCTCGGGCCAGTGGGCGGCTTCGGGCGGCGGCGCGGCGCGTGCGAAGAACTCCTTGGCCGCGGTGGTGTCCTGGCGCGCCAGCCAGGCCGCGTGGTCGCCCAGGTCGGGGCGGCGTTCGCCGCCCGGCAGCCGGCCGCCGGCCAGGTAGGCGCGGCAGAACTCCCGCAGCAGCAGCCGTACGCTCCACTCGTCGAGCAGGGCCTGGTGGTAGGTCAGCAGCAGCCGCACGGGCGGGGGCGGGTCCGATGCGGCGGGCCCGCCGTCGAGCACAGTGATGCGCAGCGGTCCGGGGCGGCGCGGGTCGAGGCCGCGTCGCCGGTCGCGTGCGACGAGCAGGTTCCAGTCGTGGGTGTGCGGCAGCCGGACGATGTCGGGGGTGACCTGTTCGTGCAGCACGATCCGGGGTTCGGGGCCGTCGTCGAAGGCGGCGCGCAGCACACTGTCCCGTTCGAAGAGGGACTGCCATGCGGCCGCGAAGAGGTCGGGATCGAGCGGCCCGTGCCAGGTCCAGGTGAGCTGTTCGACGTGCCGGTCGGTGCCGGGGTGGGCGTCGGCGTCGGCGAGCAGGTCGCGCTGGAGCGGGGCGGCCGCGACGGAACGCAGGGGCGCTCGGCCGGTCGACGCGTCCGTGAGCAGGTCGGCCAGCAGGCCGACCGGGAAGTCGCCGGAGGCGCCGGGGGTTTGGGGGGTGATGCTCAGTGCGTGCAGCCCGGGCCCCAGGTACTGGAGCCGGTGCTGCCAGGGCGGGGTGTCCGGGCGGCGGGCGGCGATCCGTTCAAGAGCGGCCTCGATGCGGCCGGTGTCCAGCGGGCCGCGCAGCTCCAGGACGGGCGGGGTGTCGTAGGGGGGTTTTCCGGGGTCGAGGACCACGGCCATCGGCTTGTCCGGCGACTTCCGGGACATGGGTGAGGAGTGATCGGTCGTCATGGTCCGTACGGGGCACGCCCCCTCCCTCCCCTCTCTGCGAGCTCGGAACGAGTATGCGAGGGCCCGCCCATACGGGCCTGATACGGCGCTGACACCGCGGTCGGACGTGCTTTTCGCCCTCCGGGGCGGCCGGGCCCCGGGTGCGTCGCGGCCCCCTCGCCCCTGCCGGGCGGGTGGTGGCGGAGGTGTGGGTCCGCGGAGGGGCACCCGGAAGCCGGACACCACGGACCGGCCCGGTCCGGAACCGCCCGAGGGCCCGTCACGGCGGGTCGAGGAGACCGGCGACGGCGCCCATGAAGCCTTCGTCGAGCATGGTGCGGGCCGCGGTGTCGCGGGAGGTGTCGAGGCCGGCGTCGTGGCAGGCCACGCTGATCAGGTAGCGGCCGAGGACACGGTGGGAGGCGAAGGCCCACTCGCCGCGGGCGGCCGGTGCGCCGTCCGGGGCGTACAGCCCGCCGGTGTCGACGCCGAAGCCGAACTCGGTGAAGCCGAGCCGCAGTCCCTGGCCGAGGGCCTTGGTGTAGGCCTCCTTGAGGGTCCACAGCCGCAGCAGTCCGGCTCTGCGCGCGTCGTCCGGCAGCGCTTCGAGTTCCGCGCGTTCGGCGGGGGTGCACACATGGCTCTGGAGCAGGTCGAACGACATGTGCCGGTCGGCGGGTTCGGCGTCGACGCCGATCCGGCCGTTGCGGCTGATGCCGACGGCGATCAGGTCGTCGGTGTGGGTGAGGCTCACGTCGATCTGGTCGAGGCCGCGCAGATAGGGCCGTCCGCCGATCTTGTAGGCGAGGTCGAGGTCGGCGGGGGCGGTGCCCAGCGCGGCGGCGGCCGTGAACTTGGTGGCCAGCCGGGAGGCGACGAAGCGGTAGCGGATGGTCGGGTCCGAGGTGTGCCGGTAGCGCTGCCAGTCACGGCCGAGCAGCGGGCGCAGCGAGGGGTCGGCGACGGCGCCGGTGAGCCATTCGCCCCACGTGGTGTGCACGACGGCGTTGCCACGCAGGTCCATGCCTTCGCGGACCCGGTCCCACGGTCCGTCGGGGCCGCTGACGTGGATCGGTTCGGTGATGCGTTCGGCGTCGGTCCACTGCGCGGGCGTCGCCTCGGTTCTCGTCAAGGGGCTGGTCCTTCCCTGTGTCGCGGCCCGTGCGGGTGTCACTGGGCGAGGGCGGTCGCGTCCAGGTCGCAGCTGCGGCCTGTCCGATAGCGGCGGACCAGTTCGTCCAGGACGTGTTCGGGGCAACTGTCGGGCAGGCGGGGCACCGGGATGCCGAGCCGTTCGCCGAGCCGGGACAGGGCGAGCACGGCCCAGGCGGGGTCGGCGAGGAAGGGGTCGGCGCCGTCCTGGCCCTCCCAGACGCCGAGGACCGCGGCAGCGGCGAGGATCAGGCTGTAGCGGTCGCTCAGGACGCACACGGCCGGGTCGGCGAGGGCGGTGGTGCCGTAGGCGGGCAGCCGGCGGCACTGGTCGCGCAGGGCGCGCAGTTCGGTGACGAACCCTTCGGCCAGGTCGGCGAGGGCGGCGATGTGCCCGCCGACACCGCGGGAGGCGCCGAGCCGGGCGGCGGAGCCGACGAGGGAGGCGGCCATGAAGTCTCCGCCGCCGGCGATGCCCAGCGACGGGTAGTGCAGCGGGGTCAGCGGGGCGCTGCGGCGGAACAGTTCGGGCGGCGGCTCCTCCTCCGCGAACCAGGAGCGTTCGGCCAGGGTGCGCAGCTGGGGGACGATCACGGCCTGGCAGGAGGCGGTTCCGGCGTGGCCGAGGCCGGCGACCGGCAGGTCCCGTACGAGTTTGTCGAGGGCGCCGTACTCGGGGCTGTCGTGTTCGTAGCCGCGTGCGCCGAGGACGGTGGCGAGCTCTTCCAGGTCCTCCCGCAGCAGGTTGGGCACCACGTACTTGACGGTGGCGGCGAAGATGTGGGCCCGGTCGGGCAGCAGGCTGAGGGCGCGCAGCGCGACGGTGGACATGCTGTCGCAGGCCAGCAGGTCGGCGAAGACGCCGGTCAGCGGTTTGTGCCAGCGGCGTGCGACGGGGCCGCTGCGGCCGGTGGTCGCGGCCCGTACGGCGGAGTGCAGGACGGTGTCGGCGGCCGCGGTGACCACGCCGCAGATCAGGCTGCGGTTGACCTGGAAGGTGCGCAGGGCCAGGGTGACGCCGTCGCCGGTGCCGCCGACGAGGGCGTCCCCGGGAACGGCGTAGTCGGTGAACTCCAGCCCCGAGAAGAGCGCTCCGCGCATGCCCGGGGTGGTGACGCGCGGCAGGTGGCGTACGGCCGGCGGCTGTTGCGGGGCCCGGTCGGGGTCGAGGAGGAGCACGGAGTGGCTGCGTGGTCCGCGGGCGGGGGCGGTGCGTGCGTAGACGATCTGCGCGTCGGCGCGTGCGGCGTTGATGATGACGTCCTTGCGGCCGTCGAGGCGGTAGTCGCCGTCCGCCGCGGTGCGGGCGGTGAACTCGTGCCGCAGGATCGCGTTGGAGTGGGCGAGTTCGTGGTGCAGGATCGTGGCCCGCCCGCCGCTGAGGAGCAGGTCCGCGAGGTGACGGCGCTGTCGGTCGGTGCCTGCCGCCCATACGGCGCCGGCGGCGAACAGCGAGGTGATACCGGCGCCGAAGCCGAGGGCGACGTCGCGGCGGAACAGGGGGCGCAGGACGCGTGCGAGCAGGTCCGCCCGGGTGAGCCGGCCGCCGTACTCGGCGGGTACGAACTCGGCGCCGAGCCCCGCCCGGGTGAGCAGGCTCTCGGTCTCCGCGGGCGGGGTGCGCCGGTCGTCGGCGGCGAACAGGGCACGCAGTCCGTGCGGGTTGGCGGGGTCGTACGGGTCGCCGAGGAGCATCTCGAGCCGGGCGGCGCGCCGGACCGCGTCCGCCTCCGCGTCCACGTCCGGTGCCGGGGCCGGGGCCGGTGTCCGGCCTCGCTCACGGCCGGGGTCGCGGGCCGGGTCCCGGTCCCGGGCCGTGTGCCGGTCGGGGTCCCGGGCCGGCCGGCCCGCGGCGTGCGCGGCAAGCGCCGGGACGGCGACGGCACTCGCATGCGGCGGGTGAGCGTTCTGATCCAGCACCTCGAACACTCCTTACTCTGCACGTACGCAGGACTTTCGGTGAGGGCGGTCGAGGACCGGTGGACCGGCGCTCGACGTGGGGTCCGGGTCCCGTGGACACGAACCCACCCAGGGCTTTCTGTCCGCAAATCACATCCGCAGTTCAACGGTCCGGGCCGGATTCGCGATCGAGCATGGCGCGAGCGGTGTTCGAGCGTGACGCGAGGGAAATTCGAGTGCGTCTCGAGCGGACCTCCGTCCGCCCTTCCGCCGGGCACGAGGAAGGGCTGCGGC
>NZ_JBSGZJ010000184.1:7402-12874 GCF_053610925.1 Streptomyces sp. NPDC054847
GGCTCCCCCTTGGGAAGCCACAGCCCTTCTCCTGCGCGGCGGTCAGCCCGTCTTGCGGCGGAAGTACCGCTTGCCGCCTGCCGGGTTGGTGCTGCCCTGGATCCGCGCCTGGATGTCGCCCTGCGCCTGGCGGGACGCGCCCTTGCGGTCCTTGCGCTCGAGCGCCTCCCGGAACTTGCGCCTGGCGTCGTCCTCCACGGCATCGTTCTGCGGCGTATCGGCCATGCGAACCTCCTCGGCATAATCAACAGCCGGATCAGCGTGGCACAGAAAGGGAAATCTGACGAGGGTCGATTTCGGCCCTCAATTCGCCACCCGTGAGCCACCATTATGAATTGCTCATGCAATTGTTTTCAGGGTTCCGGGGGTCCCGGGTTTCCGTGGTTCCGGAGGTTGCTGGTGTCAGGGTGCCGCGAGTTTTGCGGCGGTGTCCGGCTCGCGTTCCTCGCCCGGGGCGGCGGTCTGTCCGTCCGGTCCGGGCAGCAGGCGGCTGAGCGCCGCCGTCAGCAGGAAGGCGCCCACGTTGTACCAGAGGGTCGTGGACAGCGCGCCGCCCAGCAGTTCGGCGTCGCCGGTGCCGTGGCCGCCGGTGAGGGAGAAGAAGACCATGCCGACGACCGCGATGCCGGCGGCCGAGCCGAGCTGCATGAAGGCGTTGACGACGCCGGAGCCGACGCCGGAGTCCTTCGCGGGCACGTCGCCGAGGACGACGGCGGTCAGGACGGGTGAGCACAGGCCCATGCCGATGCCCATGACGACGCCGGCCGCGGCGACCTGCCACAGCTGCAGTCCGGCTCCCGAGGACCGTACGGCCACGATCGCCGAGAGCACACCGAGGGCCAGGACCAGCGACCCGGCGCCCACCCAGGTACGTCCGCTCACCGACTTGACCCGCCAGGACACCTGCGTCGCGGCGATGATGGCCAGCGGCCATGCGGCCGTCGCCAGGGCGGTGCGCCACACGGACCAGCCGAGGCCGAACTGCAGGTGGTAGGTGAGGACGAGGAAGAAGGAGCTGATGCCGGTGTAGAACAGGAGGGTGAGGGTCAGTCCGATCCGGAACGACGGCGGGCGGAACAGCGGCGGGGGGATGAGCGCCGAACCGTCGCGTCGGTGGCGGGCCCGCTGCTGCAGCGCGAACAGCACCAGGAGGGCCGCTGCCGCCGCCATGACGGCGAACATCCACAGCGGCCAGCCCTCTTCGCGGCCCTGGACGAGCGGATACAGCAGGCCGAGCGCCGCTGCGGCCAGCAGCAGCACGCCGGTCAGGTCGACGTGCAGCGGCTCGTCGGAGCGGCTCTCGGGCACGTAGAAGGCGGCCAGCAGGAGGGTCAGCAGACCCAGGGGCACGTTGATCAGGAAGATCGCGCGCCAGCCGAGGCCCAGCAGGTCCAGTTCGGTCAGCACGCCGCCGAGCAGCGGTCCGCTGACGCTGCCCACGATGAGTCCGACGCCGACGAGGGTGAACGCGTTGGCCCATTCCTCGCGCCGGAAGAGGGTGACGACGACCGCCATGGTCTGCGGCACCATCAGCGCCGCCATGAGGCCCTGCACGAACCGACCGGCCACCAGCATCTCGCCGCTGACGGAGACGCCGCAGACCACCGAGGCGGCGGTGAATCCCGCGACGCCGGCCATAAAGACGCGTTTACGGCCGAAAATGTCGCCGAGCCGGCCGCCGGTGATCAGCAGCAGTCCGAAGGCGAGGGTGTATCCGGCCAGGGTCCATTGCGCCATCGCGTAGTTGCTGTCGAGGTCGGTCTGGATGGCGGGCAGGACGACGGTGACGATGGACGCGTCGAGCGTGTCGAGGAACATCGCCGCTCCGACGATCGCCAGCGCCAGCCAGCGGCGGCGTGAACCCGGTCCGGGTCCGGTGGTGGTTTCGTTCACGATCAAAGACTCCCCAGGACGGCGTCGAGCGCCTGATCCATCTCGTCGGCGGTCAGTTCCTCCGCGGCCTGCAGCGCGTCGGCGGTGCGCACCGCGTCGGCGGCCGCTTGTGCCGCGGGCCGCGGCTGGGCGATCTCCAGCAGACGGGCGAGCACACCGCTTTGCTGAAGCTGCTCGGCGCTCACCCGCGACAGCGCCCATCGGGCCGCCTCCGCGGGGTCGGCGGGCGGGCCGGACTGCTCGGGTTCCCCGTCGAAGTCCAGCCGTACGTACAGGAAGTCGGCGATCGCCCGGGGGGTCGGGTAGTCGAACGCCATGGTGCTGGGCAGCGCCGCCTGCACGTACTTGGACAGCCGGTTGCGTACTTCGACCGCCATCAGCGAGTCCAGGCCGAAGTCCTTGAGCCGCTTGTCGGCCGGCACCGCGGCCGCACCGGCCAGTCCGAGCACGTCGGCGATCTCGTTCTGCACAGTGGTGAGCAGCGACGCGACGCGCTCGTCGGGGGTCAGGCCGGCGAGACGCTCGGCGAACGACACGGTCTGCGGTGCCTGTGCGCGCACCTGCCGCAGCTGCGGGCGGACCAGCGAGCGCAGCAGCGGGACGACCTCGCCGGTGTCGCCGCGCAGTGCGGCGACATCCAGCTTCAGCGGGACCAGCAGGGTCTCCGGCCGGGCCAGCGCCACGTCCAGCAGGGCCATGCCCTCCTGCGCCGTCAGTGCCCGGGCGCCGCGGCGGCGCACCCGGGCGAGGTCTGCGTCGCCGAGATGCGCGGTCATCCCCGTGCCGCCCTGGGCCCACAGGCCCCAGGCGAGGCTGGCCGCGGGCAGGCCGCGTTTGCGCCGGTGGGCGGCGAGTGCGTCCAGGAAGGCGTTGGCGGCCGCGTAGTTGCTCTGGCCCGGGGCGCCGAGGGTGCCGGCCGCGGAGGAGAACAGGACGAACGCCGCGAGGTCGAGGTCCTCGGTCAGTTCGTGCAGGTGGAGGGCGCCCGCCACCTTGGGTTCCAGGACCCGCCGGAACCGTTCCGCGCTCTGGTTGTGCACCACGCCGTCGTCCAGCACGGCCGCCAGGTGCAGCACAGCGGTGAGCGGGTGGCCGGCGGGGACGGCGGCCAGTACCGAGGCGATGTCGTCGCGGCGGGAGACGTCGCAGGCGGTCACGGTGACGGACTCGGCGCCCGCCTCCTGCAGTTGCCGGACCAGTTCGGCGGTGCCGGGCGCGTCCGGGCCGCGGCGTGAGGTCAGCACCAGGTGCCGTATGCCGTGTTCGCGTACCAGGTGGTGGGCCACCAGCCGGCCCAGTTCTCCGGTGCCGCCGGTGAGCAGTGCGGTGCCGTCCGTGTCCAGGGCGCGCGGCACGGTGAGGACGATCTTGCCCACGTGCCGGCCCTGCGCCATGTGGCGGAACGCGGCGGGCGCCTCGCGCACGTCGAACGCCTCGTACGGCAGCGGTGCGAGGACTCCCTGTTCCAGCAGACCGGCGATGACCCGCAGCATCTCCTGGATCCGGTCGGCGCCGCTGTCGCGCAGGTCGTACGCCTGGTAGGTGACGCCGGGGTGGTCGGCCGCGACCTGGTCGGCGTCCCTGATGTCGGTCTTGCCCATCTCCAGGAAACGTCCGCCGCCGGGCATCAGCCGCAACGACGCGTCGACGAACGTGCCGGTCAGGGAGTTGAGTACGACGTCGACACCGCGGTCATGGGTGGCCCTTTTGAACCGGGACTCGAACGCGGTGTCCCGCGACGAGGCGATCCGGTCGCCCGGCAGTCCCAGCCGGCGCAGCGTGTCCCACTTGGCCGGCCCGGCCGTGCCGTACGCCTCGGCGCCGAAGTGCCGGGCGAGTTGCAGGGCGGCCATGCCGACGCCGCCCGCGGCCGCGTGCACCAGCAGCCGTTCCCCGGCGCGCAGCCGGGCGAGGTCGTGCAGGCCGTAGTAGGCGGTGAGGAACACCAGCGGCACCGTCGCCGCCCGTGCGAACGACAGGCCGGGCGGGATCCGCACCATGAGGCGGGCGTCCACGCACACTTCGGTGCCGAAGGTGCCCGTCGCCAGGCCCATCACCCGGTCGCCGGGGCGCAGTCCGGTGACGTCGGGGGCCGTCTCGACGACGACGCCGGCGCATTCGAGGCCGAGCCGCGGCGAGTACACCATGTCGAGTGCGTTGAGGACGTCCCGGAAGTTCATGCCGGAGGCCCGGATCGCCACCCTGATGTGGCCGGCGGGCAGGGGCTCCGTCCCGGTGGGGCGGAACTCGAAGGTGTCCAGCCGTCCCCGTTCCCGGATGTCCAGGTGCCACGGCGCGCCGCCCGGTTCGGGGGCGGTGCCGGCGTCGGGCGCCGGGGCACGCTGCAGCCGCGGCACCAGGACGGTGTCGCCCCGCAGCACCATTTCCGGCTCCCCGCCGACGGCGAGCGCCCGGGCCAGCAGACCGGGGTCGCTCACGTCGGAGCCGACGTCGACCAGGCGCAGCGACCGGTCGGGGTGCTCGGCGCGTACCGCGCGCAGCAGTCCGGCCAGCGGTGTGTGCGTCAGTGACGCGGCGGGGTCCTCCGGCCGGGCGGCGACGGCGTCCCGGGTGATCCATACGATCTCGCAGTCGTCCAGCAGCGGGTCGGACAGGAAGTCCTGCACCTGGTGCAGCGCCCGGACCACCGCGTCCTGGGCGTCCTGGGCCGCGTCCTGGGTGTCGTTCTGCGGGATCCCGGTCGTGGCGCCGGTCAGGTCGACGACGATGCGGGACGGGGGGATGTCACCGAAGTCCGGCAGGCTGGTGCCGGTGGCCGCCGGCGTGACTCCCAGCCATGCGGCGGCGATGCCGTCGGCGCCGACGAGCGCGGTCCCCCCGGTGCCCGGGGTGTCGGTGCCCGGGGCCGGGGTGGCGGCGTCCGTGTCGAGGGCGAGTTGCTGGTAGTGGATGCGGTGGAGGTCCTCGGAGCCGGTCTGCGGGGCGGCGGCCTCGCGCAGCCGGGCCATGTCGGACCGGCGGGCCTCGAGCCCGCCGCCGGGGAGGCCCGGCTCGCCCGTGGCGTCGGCGACGAGGAGCCGCACCGTGGTCCCGTCGGTGCGCTCGGCGCGTATGCGCAGTTCGGTGCCGCCGGTGGCGTGGAGTTCGACGTCCCGCCAGGCGAACGGCATCAGGACGGTGCCGTCCTCCGCCGCGCCCTGCCCGTCGCCGGCGTCCATCGGTCCGGCTGCCGCGAGCAGGTGCAGGGCGGCGTCCAGCAGCGCCGGGTGGATCCCGTAACCGGTGACGGCGTCGGCCGGGGCGGCTGTGGCGGGGGCAGTGTCCGTTCCCGGGGCGGGGGCGGGGGCGGGCAGTCGTACGACCCCGTACAGGGCGTCGCCGGACCGCCAGGCCTCGGTCAGCCCCTGGAAGAGGGGGCCGTACTCCAGTCCCTGCGTGTGGCAGCGTTCGTAGAAGCCGCCGAGGTCGATACGGTCGCCGCCGGCCGCCGGCCAGGCCGGCCCGCTGAGCGCGCCGGCCGTGGGGCTGTTCGTGCCGTCGTCGAGTTCACCGGTGGCATGCCGGGTCCACGTCCCGGCATCGGCGGTGTTCTCCGGCTGGCTGTGCACGGACAGGGAG
>NZ_JBSGZJ010000185.1:0-12813 GCF_053610925.1 Streptomyces sp. NPDC054847
GTGTCGTACCCCGTGCGGGGGTACGACACGGCCCGTTTCCTGTCCGGGGGGACTTTGCCGGGCGCGCCTCCGGCGGGGGCGCCTCCACCGGGCTTCCCGTGGGGCCGGGGCGCAGGGGCGGGTCCAGGATGCGACGCGAGGCTTCCCGTGGCCGGGGCACAGGGCGGGGACGCCTCCGGCGGTGCGACGCCGGCCGTGCGTGGGGTGTGGCCGAATCGGGGCGGGTGTTCCCGTGGGGGTCTTCCGGGGTTCATCCGGTGCTGCTGTGATGCTCCGCGGTCCGCGTCGGCGGCCGGCACACGTACCCCAGGAGGCCCCTTGTGAATCTGGTCGTCAACGGCGATGCCGAGAGCGGGCCGGGAGGGAGCGCCGAGCCCGTCGGCAGCGTGACCGGCTGGGTCGTCGCACAGGGCGCCCCGGCGCTCGTCGGGTACAGCGTGGGCGCCGGTTATCCGACCCCCGCCGATCCCGGACCCGTCCGCCGCGGCTCCCGGTTCTTCAGCGGCGGCGACTCGCCCCGCACCGCCCTCGTGCAGGACATCGAACTGCCCGGCACCGGCGCGACCGGCCAGGCGGCCGTCGACGCGGGACGGGTCCGGTACACCCTGACCGCCTGGCTCGGCGGATACGCCGCGCAGGAGGACGGCGCCAGGCTCTCGGTCGAGTTCCGCGACGCGAAGGGCACGCCAGTGGCGCTGAGCGTGCTCGGGCCCGTGACCGCTGCGGACCGCGGCGCGCGCACCGGGCTGCTGGAGCGAACCGCGTCCGCCGCCGTGCCGCCCGGCGCCCGCAGCGCACGCCTGCTGCTCGTCCTCACCCGCAGCGGCGGCGGGACGTCCAACGACGGGTACGCCGACGGGATATCGCTCGCTCTGGCGGCCACGACCGGAGCCACGGGGGGACGCACGTGACCAGGACCGACCGACGGAACCTGCTCAAGGCGGCGGCAGCCGTGGGCGCCCTCAACCTGGCGTGGCCGCTGAGCGCCGGGCTGTCTCCCGCTCAGGCCCGCGAGGCGGCGGAGGCCCTCGGCGCCGACTACGACCCGGCGCCGTTCACCCTCGGGGTCGCCTCCGGCGACCCGCTCCCGAACAGCGTCCTGCTGTGGACCCGTCTCGCGCCGGAACCGCTGGCCCCCGAGCAGCCCCTGCCGGAGGTCGTCGAGGTCGAGTGGATCGTGGCCCTGGACCGGACACTCCGCCAGGTGGTGGCCCGCGGCACGGCCCCCGCCTCGGCGACCCTCGGCCACAGCGTCCATGTGCCCGTCCCGGGGCTGCGCCCGGACACCCGCTACTGGTACGCGTTCAAGGCACTGGGCAGGACCAGCCGGGTCGGCCGCACCCGCACCGCGCCGGCCGGGGGGACTCGCCCGGTCAGGTTCGCCGCCGCCAACTGCCAGGCGTTCCACGACGGGTTCTATGCCGCCCACCGCGGAATCGCCCGCGAGGACGTCGACTTCGTGGTCCACCTCGGTGACTACGTCTACGAGCACGGCCAGGTCGGCGGCGTCCCCGCGGACCACGTCCGCGACCACGAGGGCCCGTCCGTCTTCACCGTCGCCGACTATCGCCGCCGCCATGCCCTCTACAAGGGCGACGCCTCCCTGCGTGAGGCGCACGCCGCCCATCCCTGGTTCCTGACCTGGGACGACCACGAGGTGGTGAACGACTACTCGGGAACCGGCGGCGGCGCACCGTTCATGCAGCGCAAGGCCGCCGCGTACCAGGCCTGGTACGAGCACCAGCCGCACCGCGACGACAGCGCCTTCGCGCTGCCCGATCCGGAGATCCACCGGGTCCGTCGCTGGGGCGACCTGCTGGAGCTGACGGTGCTCGACCTGCGTTCGTACCGCTCCGCGCAGAACCTTCCCGACGGCACGATCCTCGGTGAGG
This sequence comes from Streptomyces sp. NPDC054847, assembly GCF_053610925.1. NCBI lineage: Bacteria > Bacillati > Actinomycetota > Actinomycetes > Kitasatosporales > Streptomycetaceae > Streptomyces > Streptomyces sp. NPDC054847. The sequence goes on from NZ_JBSGZJ010000185.1 coordinate 1,893, forward strand.
AGCAGAAGTCCTGGCTGAAGCGGGGCATCGACCGGGCGCCCGACGCGTGGCACGTCTGGGCCAACTCGATCATGCTCAGCCAGCTCCGCGGACGGCCGGGCGGCCCGTACATGTTCACCGATCAGTGGGACGGTTTCCTCGCGGAACGCAAGGAGGTGCTGGGCCATGTGCACAGCAGTGGCCTCGAGGACCTCGTCGTCATCACCGGCGACTGGCACTCCGCGTTCGTCGACGACATCAGAACCGACTTCGACGACCTCTCGTCCCCGGTCGTGGGCACGGAGTTCACCGCCCACTCCGTCACATCGGGGGCCTATTCGGCGGACTGGAACCGGACGAACGGTCCGCTGATAGGCGCGGCGAACCCGCACCTGAAGTACTTCGAGGGCAACCGCTACGGCTACGACGTGTACGAGGTGACTCCGGAGCGGTTCAGCGCCCACATGAGGGTGATCGCGGACCGCCGCGACCCGGCGTCGCCCGTCACCACGCTGACGACCTTCCACGTCGACCGGGGCAGCACCGGTTCGTACGAGGACCCGGCGACGAAGCACTCGCCGGCCCAGTGGCGGAGGGACTAGCGGGACGCGTGTCACACCGGTGCGTGGTTCCGCCACGCACCGGCCCGCCCTACTCTCAAGGTCATGTTCGCCGCCTACGCCGCCCGCATCGACCGCGACCAGCCCCTCAACGGCCTCGAACTGGGCGAACGCCCGGCACCCCAGGTCCGCCCCGGCTGGACGACCGTGACCGTCAAGGCCGCTTCCCTCAACCACCACGACCTGTGGTCGCTGCGGGGGGTCGGTCTCGCGGAGGACAAGCTGCCGATGATCCTCGGCTGCGACGCCGCCGGCGTCGACGAGGACGGGAACGAGGTGGTCCTCCACTCCGTCATCGGGCAGAGCGGCCACGGCGTCGGCCCCGACGAGCCCCGTTCCATCCTCACCGAGCGCTATCAGGGCACCTTCGCCGAGCAGGTCAGCGTCCCCACGTGGAACGTGCTGCCGAAGCCGAAGGAACTCACCTTCGAGCAGGCCGCCTGCCTGCCGACCGCCTGGCTCACCGCCTACCGGATGCTCTTCACCAACGCCGGTGTGCGTCCCGGTGATTCGGTCCTGGTCCAGGGCGCGGGCGGCGGCGTGGCCACCGCCGCGATCGTGCTCGGCAAGGCAGCGGGCCTGCGGGTGTACGCCACCAGCCGCGACGAGGCCAAGCGCAGGCGCGCCGTCGAGCTGGGGGCCGAGGAGGCGTACGAGCCGGGAGCGCGGCTGCCTCGCCGGGTGGACGCCGTCATCGAGACGGTCGGCGCCGCGACCTGGTCCCACTCGGTCAAGTCGCTGCGGCCGGGCGGGACCCTGGTGATCTCCGGGGCGACGAGCGGTGACCGTCCCGCGCACGCCGAACTCACCCGGATCTTCTTCCTCGAACTGAAGGTCGTCGGCTCGACGATGGGCTCCAAGGACGAGCTGGAGGACCTGCTCTCCTTCTGCGCGGCCACGGGTGTGCGGCCGGTCATCGACGAGGTGCTGCCGCTGGACCGGGCCAGGGAGGGCTTCGAGAAGATGGCCACCGGTGAACTGTTCGGCAAGATTGTGCTGACCAACTCTTGATGGTTCGTCAGTTCTGCTGATGGGATCTCCGGCACTGGTCCACGACCGTGCCGGAGGTTCCTCATGTACCGCCGACTGCTCGCCGTCCTCGTCTCCGCGCTCCTGCTGCTCTGCGCCGCGCCCGCCGGGGCACACGGCACAACGGCCGGCGCCGCGCCGGACGGCATACCGAGGCTGACCGACGACCGCGGCCGGGTCCTGACCCTGCGCGGCTGGAACGTCGAGGACAAGACCCACCGGGGCGAGGCCGCCCTGTCCGCGATCACCGAACGGCACTTCCGCGACCTGCGTGCCCAGGGCTTCAACTTCGCCCGGCTCCTCGTCTTCTGGGACGACCTGGAGCCGGTGCGGGGCCGGTACAGCGAGCGGTACCTGCGCAAGATCGACCAGGTGCTGGACTGGGCGCACACCTACCGCGTCCATGTGCTGATCGACGCCCACCAGGACGTCTTCGGCCCCGCCTTCGGCCACCGCGGCATCCCCGAGTGGGCGACCAGGACGGACGGGCTGCCGTTCACCCCGCATCCCGACGACTGGTTCGCCGAATACTTCGAGCCCGCCGTCCAGCGCGCGTTCACCCACCTCTACCAGGACCCCGACCTGCGCGGCGCCCAGGCCGCGATGTGGCGGGTTCTGGCCGACCGCTTCGCGGACCACCCCGCCGTCATCGGCTACGACCTGATCAACGAGCCGATGGGTGAGATCCGGGAGGGCGAGGACCTGCCGGCGGCCGCCCGGCGCATCGAGGCCGAGCAGCTCACGCCGATGTACAACCGGCTCGCGGACGCGGTCCGTTCCGTGGACCGGGACACCTGGCTGTTCGTCGAGCCGACGCCGATCGTCGGCGAAGGCGTGCCGACCGGGCTGGGCCGGATCGACGATCCGAAGACGGTCTACGCCCCGCACTTCTACAACACCGCCATGGAGGCGGGCGCCGACTACGACCCGTCGGCGGGCTGGATCGAGGCGTACGAGCGCGCCGTGACCGAGTACCCCGCGCGGTACCGGATGCCGGTCGTGGTCGGCGAGTGGGGCCCGCTCAACAACGCGCTGCCGAACATGGGCCGCTTCTACCGGGAAGCACTCGCCTCCCTCAACCGCTACGGCTCCGGCTGGGCCGGCTACGTCTGGTGCTACGGCGGCGGCTACTGCGCGGTCGACGCGGAAGGCCGCTTCCGCACCAACAAGGAGCAGACGGCCGCTCCGTACGCGCCGGCCGTGGCGGGCAGGGTGACGGCCGAGGAATACGCGCCGGACAGCGGGACGTACCGGCTGGAGTACCGCTCGGCGCGCGGCGTCACCGAGGTCTCGGTGCCGCCCCGCGCGAGCGGCTGGCGGATCGAGGTGACCGGCCGTGCCTGGCCGCGGGTCCGTACCGTCGAAGCCGGCCGGACGGCCACGGTGCGCGTGCACGCCCGCACCGGCGAACACGTCACCGTCCGGGTCAGCCCTCGTACACCACGATGAAGTCGCCGCTCGGGCCCTGGCGGCGGGCGAGCGCGTCGCGCAGCCGGCGCAGATGGTCCGGCGTCAGCTCGAGCGGCGGCTCGTCCGGCTGGTGGGTCGTACCGCGCGGGTAGTCCTTGTCCGGCGTGCGGGTCATCTCGATGTGGCAGCCGAGGACATGGGTCACCCGGTTCGTCCCGCAGAAGGCCAGCAGCCGGTCGACCGTGGCGGCGAAGGCAGGGATGTCCCGGACGTAGAGCCGGCCCGGGTAGAGCGAGTCGCCGGTCAGCAGCAGACCGGTGTGCCGGTCGTGGAAGACGACGGCGGCCTCCTCGTGGCCGGGTCCGGGCAGCAGGTCCAGTACCCGGCCGCCGAGATCCAGTTCCGTGGGCCGCAGCGGCCACCGCTCGAAGCCGAAGTACGCCGTCACCGCGTCGAGGGACGGCCCCACGACCTCGGTGTACGGACGGTCCGCGAACTGCGCGTCGCCCGCGATGTGGTCGCCGTGCCCGTGGGTGTGGGCGACGACCAGCCCGTACCGCTCCCGCGGGTGCCGGTCGAGCCATTGACCGACCAGCGTGTCGACGGTGGCGCGCAGCGGCATCGCCGCCGGGTCGGCGGTCGCGCCGGTGTCCAGCAGCAGCGCCCGTTCGTTGCCGAACAGCAGGTAGAGGAACGGCGCCTCGAAGTGCACCGACTTGTTCTGGCGCAGGATCAGCGTGTGCTCGCTGTACGCGTGCACCTGGATCGCGGGCGCGGTGTCGTCCCCGGGCGGCGGGCTGCCGGCGTGCCACCGGACATCGAGGCTGCCGGCGACAGGAGCGTCTGTACGGAAGTCGATCACGTGGCCCACCGTACGCGGCCCTCCGGTCCGCCGGGGAGGGCCGCCGTGACGATTGCGGCCCTCTGATGCGGGGCACGAGCACTGACACCACGCGGTCGCGCGTGAAGGGGGAGGAAGAGTGTCAACGGGGGATCAGCAGAGCCGGATTCCGGCGTACCCGGGCGTCGAACGCTTCGTCGACGCCTTCGACAAGCTCGTCGTCCAGCCGCGGCGAAGCCGCAGCCGGGTGCCCGTCGTGCTCCTGAGCGAGCCGGGCGACGGGCAGGCCGGCCGCCGGATCGTCGCGGGGCTGCGCACCCGGTTACGCGGCCGGGAGGGGCGGCTCGCCCCGCATGCCTGCGTACCGGCGGTGCCCGCCGACCCGGCGGAGCCGCCGCTCGACCTGTTCGAACAGATCGCCTTCCAGCTCGACGCCTCGATGCCGCCGGGCACCGGGCGGCTGCGGCTGCCCTCCTACCGGCTGCTGCGCGCCGTCGTCTGCGCCCCCGCCGCCGGCGGCCTGATGGAACGGCGTCCCGGGGAGCTGCGGGACCACTGCTACGCCCAGCACCGAGAGGTCTCCGGGCTCGCCCGGGGCCTGTGGTGGCTGGGCGGCCGGGACCAGGCCAACGGCGGCACACTGCTCGAGCTGCTGTGGAATTTCATCGCAGGCCCGCTGTTCCAGCGGCTGCCGCGAGCCCTGTACGGCCGCAGGGCCAACCGCCGGATGCTGGGCCGCGGCCGGTCCGGGGGCCGCCGGTGGTACGCGGAGTGGGTACGGCAGCAGCAGGGGACCCCGCCCTCCGAGTTCTTCCGCTCCGCCCTCGACCTGGTGGGCGGCGGCCCGGAGGGCGATCCGGAGCAGCTCGACCGGATCCTGGTGCACGCGCTGCTCGCCGACCTGGAGGCCGCCGGTCGCAAACGGCCCTTCGACCCGTGGCGGCGGCGCCGGGTCAGCCGCTTCGTGCTCCTGGTGGAGGAGGCAGGACCCGCCGAGTCGCGCATCCAGCGTTTCCTGAGGGAACTGCGCTCGGCGATGGAGGACCTGAGGTGCACTTCGGTGGTCGCCGTGGCCGCCGGGGTGCGCACCCTCGCCAGCCGGATCCCCGACATCGAGGTCCCGGGGCTGTCCGCCGCCGGGGCGGACCTGGCCAACATCGCCCAGCGCGGCACCCCGCCGGGCCGCCCCTCCGGCATGGTCGTCCCCGTCGAGGAGGGCCCGGAGGACGACCAGGCGGCCACGTACTGGCTGGGCCGCTGGCCGACGCTCGCCCCGCCCACGCACCGCTGGGGGCCTGGCGTGGAGGTGGCCGGCGCGCTCGGCGCCGGGGTGCTGGCCCTCGCGGTCACCGCCGGGCTGCTCGCCGGTGTGCCGTTCACCAACGTCGGTCCCGACCCGTGCCTCGGCTCCACCTTCCTCGGCACGGACGGGCAGTGCGTCGGTGTCGCGGAGGGTGCCGCGGGCTTCGGCACGGGCGACAGCGAGCGGGCCGTACGGGACGTGCTGCAGCGCATAGAGCAGCAGAACGAGCAGGTGGAGCAGGAGCTCTCCGGCCGCGAAGCCGACGACCCGCGCCCGCGTTCCCGGACCGTCGTGTACTTCGGGCCGCTCAGCGGCGGCAAGGACGCGGAGGACCCGGTGCGCGGCGGCACGCTCGCCGAACTGCGAGGTCTCGCCCTCGCTCAGGCGTATGTGAACGCGCAGGCGCTGCGCACCGGTGAGCGGGTGCCGCTGCGGGTTCTCGCCGCGAACGCGGGCGACCGGTTCAAGGACGCCCCGGCGGTGGCACGGCGGATCGTCGACCTCGCGGAGAAGGACCGTTCGATCGTGGGGGTCGTCGGTTTCGGCCAGAGCCGGCGGCGCACCTACGAGGCGATGGTCATCCTCGACGAGGCGGGCCTGCCGATGGTCGGCACCTCCGGCACAGCCGACGAGCTGCTCCGCCAGGGCGAGCACTACTACCAGACCGCGCCGACGGACACCCGGGCCGGCCAGGTGATGGCATCCTTCGCCGAGCACGCCGCGATGGTGGACGGCCGGACCGCGCTGCGGGTGCGGCTGATCGCCGACCCCTCGGACGCGTACAGCGCGAGCCTGGCGACGGCGTTCCGGTCGGCGTACGGCGACGAACGCACCGACATGCTGCTCTACACGCCGACGGACGCGCCCGAGCCCTCGCCGGTGCCGGGCGGCCCGGTGGGGCCCTCGGTCCAGGCCATGGAGGATCTGGCGCGGGAGGTCTGCCGTGCGGTGGCGGCCGAGCCGCGCACGGCGGTGGTGTGGGCGGGACGGGGCAGCCACTTGCAGCTGTTTCTGGGGGAGCTGGCGCGAGACTCGCGCGACTGCCCGAAGGTCGCCGTACTCGGCGGCGACGACGTCACCAACGCGCTGACGGAGGAGCACCGTCCGTGGGAGGTGTTCGCCGGGCTGACGCTGTACTACGTCTCGCACGGCAGGGCGCCCGCCCTGTCCGGAGCGAGCGGCGAGGCCGCCGCTTTTCTCTCTGCGTACGACCGCACCTACGCGGACGACCACGGCGCCCGCACCGGCGGGATGCGGCAGGACGCCCATGTGGCGCTCGCCTGGGACGCGATGCGCTATCTGGCTGAGGGCGTCGACCAGGCGTGGCGCGGAACGGGCGGCAACGACGAGCGACTCGATCGCGGGCTGCTTCAGGCGGTGCTCTACCAGGGGCTCGGCGGCGGGGGCTTCGACGGGGCCACCGGACGGATCGAGGCGCACGGGGCGGCCGGCGCCGGCCGGCTGACGGAGAAGAAGCTGACGGCTGTGGAGCAGGGCGGTGCGAAGGGGTCGCGGACGGTGCTGCTCTGCGGGACGGTGGCGCGCGGTGATGTGCGCGAGGTCTGGGGGCCGGAGAAGCATCCCTGCCCCTGATGTCAACCGTGGTTGACACTGCATGCCTGTCAATGTAGGTTGACAGGCATGACCGAAGCAACAGAACTCGCCGAGCGCGCGGGCGACCGCGATCCGCGCGTCGGGCTGCGGGCGGTCGCCGCGCTGCGGCGGCTGCTCGAGCAACTGGAAGCCGTACAGGTCAGAAGCGCCCGCAACCAGGGCTGGTCGTGGCAGGAGATCGCGGCGGAGCTGGGCGTCAGCCGCCAGGCGGTCCACAAGAAGCACGGGAGGCTGTGATGTTCGAACGCTTCACCAAGGACGCCCGTGCGGTGGTGACCGGCGCCACCGCACACGCGGAGCGGGCCGACTCGTCCACGGTCACCGAGGAGCATCTGCTCCTCGCCCTGCTGGACGTCGGCGGCTCACGCACCGCCTTCGCGTTCACGGCCCTCGGCGTCATGGACCGGCGGGCCGCCCTCGAGGCGTCCCTGGCCGACGTACGCCGGCGCGGCGGCATGACCAAGGCGGACGAGGAGGCCCTGGCCGGCCTGGGCATCGACGTCGGCGCGATCGTCGCCAGCGTCGAGGAGACCCACGGGGCCGGCGCGCTGGCCGGCGACCGCAAGGACCGGCGCTGGTGGTCGGGCCACCGCGCCTTCACCCGTGAGGCGAAGTCGACCCTGGAGAAGTCGCTGCGGATCGCCCTCGGACGGCGCGACCGGACCATCGGCGCCGAGCACATCCTGCTGGCCCTCGCCTCTGGCCGCGGCGTCGTCGCGGAGGTCCTCGCCGAACAGGGGGTGACGTACAACGCGCTGGAACGGGCGATGTTCGGCGGGACGGACGGCGGCGCGGCGCGGGCCGGCTGACCCGGTCGCTCGGGCTGACGCGACCGCGCCCGCTACCCGGCCGCTTCGGTCGACGCGCCTGCGCCGGCCGAAGCCCGCTACCCGGCCGCTTCGGTTGACGCGCCTGCGCCGGCCGCGCCCGCCCCGGTCCGCCGGTCAGACCTTGCCGCCGCGGAGCAGAGCCACGATGTGGGCCGCCGCCGTCGACAGATGGCGGCGGGCCTCGCCCAGTTGCTCCGCCGTCACACCGTGGTCCCGTGCCGCGTCCCGTACGTCGTCCCGGAAGCGGTCGAGCAGCCGCTCCAGGTCACGGGCCGGGTCGGCGGAGTCCTCCGGGTCCACGGTTTCCTTCGCCCAGTCCGGGTCCGCGCCCGCGGGTTCGGGCTTGACGAACGGCGGCCACGCCGTCCCCCGCGCCAGTCCGCCGAGCTGACCGGTCAGCTCCGAGAGGCCCTCCCGCACGCCGGTCGGCCAGTCACCGCGGGCGAAGTGGTCCTGGACCTGCTCCTGGACCTGCCGGGCGATCCGCTGCATCTCGGCACGGGCGGTCTCCTGGGCCTCCTGTGCCTGCCGGCGCGCCTGCTGTGCGTCCTCGCGGGCCCGGCGCGACTCGTCCTTCGCGCGGCGCGCCTGCTCCTTCCACTCCTGCTTGGCGCGCTTCAGCTCCTCCTTCGCGGCCCGCCACGACTCGCTGTCCGCGAGGTCGCCGAAATCCCCGAGGTCGCCGAAGTTCCCCCGGCCCGGGCTCCATTGGCCCTTGCCGGTCCCGCTCTTGCCGGTCCGTGTCGCCGCCGCGCGCATCTCGCTGCGCAGCTTGCCCGCCGCGCCCCGGACGTCGTCGCGGATCTCGGCGGCCAGTTCGGAGACGGAGTCGCGGATCTCCAGTTCGAGGTCGGCCAGTTCGCCGCTGCGGCCGGCCAGTTCCGCCCGGCCGGCGTCGGTGATCGAGTAGACCTTGCGGCCGCCCTCGGTGGCGTGGGTGACGAGCCCCTCGGCCTCCAGCTTGGCCAGCCGCGGGTAGACGGTGCCGGCGCTCGGCGCGTACAGGCCCTGGAAGCGCTCCTCGAGCAGGCGGATGACCTCGTAGCCGTGGCGCGGCGCCTCGTCGAGCAGCTTCAGCAAGTAGAGACGGAGCCGGCCGTGGGCGAAGACGGGGGGCATGTCAGAGCACCTTCCCACTCGGGGCGTCCGCGGGTGTTTCCCCGTGGGGATCCTCCTCCGACGGAGGCCGGCGGAGGAGGGCGATGGAACCGGAGACGGTGGTCGCCTTGAGCGTGCCGGTGCCCGCGCCCAGGGTTCCGGTGAGCCGCTTGGCACCCCACTGGCCGCTGACCCGCAGGGTGTCGAAGGCGTTGGAGATCGCGCCGCCGGCCGTGTTCGCATCGACCCGGGCGTCCGCCGGGTGCGGCAGCCGGACCGCGATCTCGCCGGAGACCGTGGTCAGCCGGATGTCCGTGGGCCTGCCGCCCGGGTCGAGGTCGATGACCATGTCGCCGCTGACCGAGTCGGCCTTCACGCCGGCGCCCGCGCCGTCGATCACCGTCAGGTCGCCGGAGACGGAGTTGTAGCGCAGGTCGCCGGTGACCGACTGGGCCTCGACGTTGCCGGTGACGGTGTCGGCGCGGACGGCGCCCGCCAGCCCCACCAGGGTGGTGTCACCGCTGACGCCGCGCACCACGGTCGTGCCCCGCACGCCGGAGACGACGGCGCCCGCGCCGACGACGCCGACCTCCACGGTCGTCGCCGCGGGTACCGCGATCGAGACGACGGCGCTGCGGCGGGGGCCCTTGCGGTCGAGCCACTCGAGGAACCCCTTCCAGGGCAGGTCCTCGTACGCGATGGTCAGGGTCGATCCGTTCCTGGTCACGACGAGGGGCGGGCCCTCGATCTCGGAGACCTCGAGGCGGGTGGAACCTTCGTCCGTCCCCACGACGTTGACCGTCCCGTTGACGACACGCACATTGAGCGTCGTCAGCGGGTCGTCGAAGGTGAGCTTCTGGGGCTCGGCGACTTCCCACGTCGTCTCTGCCATGGTGCTGACCTCCCGGGGCCGGCCACGACGCAACATATCGCGTCTCGATGGCAACACGATATATCGCGGTGTCGCGATGTCAAGCGCGAGTGCCTTTCCGTCGGGCGGCCTCCCGGCAGGGCGACGCGCCCCGTCGGCGGCGATTACGGGACAAACTGCCCTAGCGTGGGGACATGAACGCGACACCCGTGGGAGCCCTGATGCTCTGCCGTGCCGAACCCGCGGCCGTCCGGCTCCCGGCCCGCCTGCTGCGCGAACCGATGGTCCTCGCCCCCGCCGGGCAGGAGTGGAGCGTGCTCGTCCCCGAGGGCAGCCTCTGGCGAGAGGGCGGCGAGGCAGTGGACGCGGTGCTCGGCGGCTGGGCCGCGGCACTGTCGATCGGCACCGGCCGTCCCGTCCTGGCGCTCTGGTGGGACGACGACGGGGCCGGGTTCACCATGGCATCCGGCTTCCGCCGCCCGGTCGGATACGTCTGGCTCGCCGACGGCACCCCCGTCGGCGAGGACGAGGCGATGCGGACCTTCGCCGCACGGCTCGGGCTCGACCCGGTCCTCGACCTCCAGGCCCTGGAACGGCTGATGCTCCCCGACCCCCAGTCCGACGCGAGGACCAGGCTCGTCGGCCTGACGGCCGTGCTCACCCGCCACGGCCTCGACCTCCCGGGCGGTCTGGCGCCGGGCACCCCGGCGGACGCTCTCCGCACCGCCGCACACGCGGCGGCCGTCGAGGAGACCGACTCCGCCGGCCCGCCCGAACCGCCGGCCGTCCGTCGCGCCTCCTGGCTCCGTGCGGCGGGTGCGGTGCAGCTTGCGGCGGGGCTGGCACTGGTGGTGCTCGGGGCGCGACGGCGCAGCGGGGGATGGGCGGCGGCGGGGGCGGTGCTCATCGGGCACGGGCTGGTCCCGCCGGTACGGGAGCGCCTGCGGTCCTGACCGGCCGCGGTACACACTCCAGGCCCGGAAAGGGGCGGCGCGGGGACGGGCCCCGCACGGCGGACCTACTCCTCGTCGTCCTCGTCGTCCAGGCGGGCCAGCCAGGTGGCGAGGCGTTCGACGGGGACCTCGAAGTCCGGGTTGAGGTCGACGAAGGTCCGAAGCTGCTCGGCGAGCCACTCGAAGGTGACCTCCTCCTCGCCGCGCCGCTTCTCCAGCTCCTCGATACCGCGATCGGTGAAGTACATGGGTGCTCCGTCACAGGTCGCAAGGGGTACGGGCGGCCGCCGCGGGCCGCCGACCCATGATAGGCGGGCTCCCACGCGGGCGGCCGGGCCCTCGCCACCCCCACGGGCCGGGGGCTACCCTGCAC
>NZ_JBSGZJ010000186.1:0-12777 GCF_053610925.1 Streptomyces sp. NPDC054847
GTCATGCGACGGCCGGGCAGCGGCTGTCCGCTAGCTCGGAGTCGCCTCCATGAAGGGGTTGGTCGTGAAGGCTTCGAACTGCGCGGTCGTCGCGCTGTACAGCACCTTCGTCGCCGTGGTGCTCGCGTCGAGGACGACCTTGGCCGGCAGGTTGCTGGTGATGTGGTTCGTCGCCAGGTAGTTGTTGTCCCCGCTCTTGACCAGCACGATGGTCGGGTCCTGACCCGTGGGCGTGATGTTCCCCGCCGCGACGGAGAAGGAGAACTGATTGGAAGTCAGGGTGTTCTTGTTCCCCGCGATGTGCACGAGACCGAACTTGTCGTCGAAGCGGGTGCTGGTGCCGTCTCCGTGGACACGCCGGAAGTGATTGGAGGAGATCAGGTTCTCGGAGCTGTTGTCGAGCAGGGCGATCATGCTGGGGAAGTTGCTGAGCAGCTTGTTGCTGGTGATGGAGGCGCGGTTCACGTTGCGGAGCGTGATGTTGCAGGCCCACAGGATCGTGTTGCCGGAGATGTGCGGCCCCTCGGCGTTCTCCGCGAAGATGGAGTAGCCGGCCCAGGCGCTGATCAGGAAGTTGTTGGTGATCTTGGCGACCTGTGACGCCGCGGTCAGCTCGATGCTGGAGCCGCACTCCGCGATGAAGTTGTTCGTGATGTTGGGGGCGTCCGCGCCCTTGATGATGAGGGCGTGTGCGAGGTACACGAAGCCCATGCCCTCGATGCGGACCGCGTCGTTGTCCGACTGGAACGAGATGCCGATCTTGTTGTTGCCCGGAAGGTAGGGCTTGCTGGAGGACACGCCGTCGAGGCAGAAGTCCTGGAAGACGATGCTGTTCAGCCGCCCGACCGTGGCGGGTGCGCCGGATCGGCTGACCAGGAACGCCTCGTTGTGGCCGTCGTTGTTCTTGACCCGGATGTGACTGGCTCCGGGGAGCGTCTCGACCCAGGACCCGGTCGGCGACTCGTCACGGATGGCCTCGGACAGGAACCCGTGGCCGGCCCCCTTGATCTGCAGGAAGCTGACATCGACGACCACCCGCGTCAGGAGGTCGTAGTGGCCGGGCGGGATGTAGATGACCGCGCCGGGTCTGGCGGTCTGCGTCGTCTGCTTCGACTTGATGTCGGCGATGATCTGGTTGATCACGGTGCCGATGTCCACGTACGGGGAGACCGTCGCTCCGGCCCACGTCGTGACGTCGTAGACAGTGTCTGCCATGTCCGTCCTTTCTGAACGGTCTGGTGCGGGTGCTGTGCGTGCGAGGTGCTCAGAGAAGGCCGACGATGGAGTGGTAGGAGGGGCGCGGCGGAGGCGGTGCGGACGGCTGTGCCGTGGCAGCCTGAGCGGTGCTGCGCTGCGCGGTGTTGAGGGACACCGCCGCTGTCAGAGCTCCCGTGAGCCCTGCGAGCACGCTGCGACGTGAGATCCGCGGTTTTTCCTGATGCATGGCGGCTCCTGGACGAAGGAATGGGGTGTCCGTGTGTCCCGGTGCGGACACCAGTGCCCGCACCGGAGGGAGCACACGGTCGTGCGGATCGTCTCCTTTCGACGGCTCAGCGGATCGCGCCGGCGGTCATGCCCGAGATGACCTGACGCTGGCAGACGGCGTAGATGATCAGCTGAGGGACGAGCACGAGGGTCGCGGACGCCATCATCGCGCCGTAGTTGATGCTGTAGACGCCCTGGAACTGGGAGATCCCGAGCGAGATCGTCGTCAGCTCCGGCTTGTTGATCAACGTCACCGCGAAGGGGAACTCGTTCCACACATAGATGACGTTGAGGATGGCGAGGGTGGCGATGACGGGGCGCATCAGCGGGAAAACGACCTTCCACGCCATCGACCAGAGCCCCACCCCGTCGATGACCGCCGCCTGCTCAATCTCCTCGGGGAACTCGCGGAGGAACCCGGTGAGGAGAAGGATGTTGAAGGGGATCGAGACGGCGATGTACGGCAGGATCAGCGCGGCATGCGTGCCGAACAGACCCAGTGCGATGTCGAGCCGGTACACCGGGAAGAGCAGGATGTACACCGGCACGGCGAGGCCGGCCAGGAGGTAGTACCTCGTCGCGTTCTGGATGCCGCGTCGTCCGCTGCGGAAGACCATCCGCGTCAGCGCGAAGGCGGCCATGTAGGAGATGACCAGGCCGATGGTCACGGAGAACACCGCCAGGATCAGCGTGTTCTTGTACATGACCATCAGGTCGAGCGTTTCGAGGGCCTGTTGGTAGTTGGCGAGGTTGAGATCCGACAGGGAGAACGGGTGAGCAAGGATGTTCTCGTTGGTCTGGAACGACAGGAGCATGATCCAGAGCAGCGGGAGCAGGATCACGAAGGTGATCAGATAGGCGAGGGCCGAGGCGATGATGCGGCCGCGGCGTGGGCGCCGCCCGGGCAGGGACTTGGCGTGCGATGCGGTGCGTCGGGTGCTCGTCGTCTTCACGCCGTAGCCCTCCTCTTGAGGCCGAACAGGGTGGCGACGGCGGCGACGACGCCGATGACGAAGACCACGACCGCCAGCGCCATGCCGTAGCTGTACTGCAGGGTGGTGAAGGTGACGTAGTACATGTAGCTCACCATGACCTCGGACAGATGGACCGGGCCGCCGCCGGTCAGGGCGTAGACGAGCTCGAAGATCTTGAAGACGCCGGTCACGACCAGGGCCGTGCAGATTCCGAACGACTCCCGCAGCATCGGCACCGTGATGTACCGGAGTTGCTGGAAACGCGTCGCCCCGTCGAGGGTGCTGGCCTCCATCACGTCACGCGGCAGCATGCGGATGGCGGCGTAGAGGATGGTGACGATGAAGCCGATCTGCTGCCACAGATAGACGAACGCGATGGAGTAGGGGCTGAGGGTGCTCCCTCCGATCCACTGCGGCTGGACGGCCATGCCGACCGCCTGCAGCGCCGCGTTGACCAGACCGATCTCGGGGTCGAGGATGAAGATCCAGATCAGTCCGACGAGGATCGGGGCCACGATCGCCGGGGCGAAGACGAGTGGCCTGAGGATCGCGCTTCCCTTGACGTTGCCGCTGAGCAGGATCGCCAGGAGGAACGCCAGGGGGACGAGGAGCGTCACCGCGACGCCGAGAATGATGCCGGTGTTCTGGACCGAGGTCATGAACACCGTGTCGTTCGCCATCTCGCGGTAGTTGGCGAGACCGGTGAAGGTCGCCGGTGAGACGCCGTCGTAGCTGGTGAAGCTGTAATAGAACGAGTACAGGATCGGATAGACCATGTAAACGGTGTAGAGGAGCAACGCCGGCGCGATCATGAGGGTGAAAGTCCGGCGTGTGGTGAGCCAGTTCATGCTGTCCTTGCCATTCGGGCCAGGGGCGGGCGGCCCTGGTCGTCTCCGGACGGCGTTCGCCGTCGGCTGCCTGGTGCCGTCGGCTACTTGAGGGTGCGCTGAACGAGCTGTACGGCGTCCTTGGGACTCATCGCACCGGACATCACCCCGTAGAGGCTGTCGTACATGGCGTTGGCGGTCTCGGCGGAGACGACCAGGTCCGGCTGTGCCTTGGGGCTCGACAGGTCCTGCCGGGCGGCCTCCTCGAGCACGGCCCAGAAGACGGAGGACTTGGCCTTGTCCACGGCCGGCACGTACGTGGTGACGGGCGGCTGTGCGTTCTTGACCAGGATCTGCTGGCCCTCGTCGCTGTAGTAGAACTGGAGGAACTTCTTGACGGCCGCGTACTTCTTCGGATCCTTCTTGACCTTGGCGCTGGCGACGAGCGGCGCCGACGGGGCGTTCATCACCAGGTTCTGGTTGCCGACGCCGTCGGAGAAGGTGGGACCTGCCCAGAACCCGACGTTCTTGCCGACGGGGCTCTCCTGGATCTTCGCGGCGTCCCACACCCCGGAGTCGAGGAAGGCGGCCTGTCCGGAGGTGAACGAGGCGACGGCCTGGGTGTAGGTCTGCGTCGTCATGTTCGGCGGAAAGGCGCCGGCCTTGGCCAGTTCTTCGATGTGCCGGTACAGGCGCAGGAAGTCGGGGTTGTCGTAGCTCTGCTTCTTGTCGAGGATCGCCTGGTACTTGTCCTCGTAGCCGAAGCGGTCGAGCATCGTGAGGAAGGCCCACACGCTGAACGAGGAGTTGTTCGCGCCCTGGGCGATCGGCACGACGCCCTTGGCCTTCAGCTTCTTCACGGCGGCGAGCAGGTCGTCGTGGGTCTTGGGGACGGCGATGCCGTGCTCGTCCAGGATGGCCTTGTTGTAGTAGAAGCCGGTGACGAGCGCCTGGTATGGGACGCCGTACTGGACGTTCCCCTGCTTGAAGCCCGAGAGCATGTGGGGGGCGAACTTGGTGTCCAGCTTCTTCTCGGCGAGGACGGGCTGCAGATCGAGCAGGTCTCCGTTCTTCGCCATGTTCTTCGCCAGCGCGTTGTAGACCCAGAAGACCTCGGGCAGGGTGTCGCTCTGCGCGGCGATCGTCATCTGCTGCTGGTGCTGCTCCATCGGCCGGCCGACGAGCTTGACATTCATCGTCGGGTTCTTCGCGTTGAACGCCTGGACGAGCTCGTACGTCGCGGGGTCCTGCTGCTGGATGTTCGGGTTGTGCATCGCGAGCGTGATCAGCCCGTCGGCGGAAGCGCCACCGGAGGAGTCCGAGCCGCATGCCGTCACCATCGCGGCGGCCAGGGCCGTCGCCGTGACACCGCTTGCGAGCCGACGTATTCGCGGGGCGCGAGATCTGTCGGCCTCGTGTGTCATCGTTGACATAATGCTGCACCTTTCACTGGCATCTTCTGAATCTGGGTCTGCTGACTGCACCGAGATGAGCAACCGGATCGGCTGCGGGAGATGGCTTGGTGACGGCCGGCGCGGGGCTCGTGGGAGCGGGGCCCGCAGGGCGGGGCAAACGTTTCGATGAAAGATACTCGGGCGGATTCGCGTGTCAAGACCGTGTACCAACGGGATTTCCTGCGCTGCAGGGATACGTCTCCCGACCGACGCATGGGACGTCCGTCGGGCCCTGTCAACCGCTCCCCCCGGCCGTTGACGGCGCTGCCGCGGCGTGCCATCTTTTGCGTAAACGTTTCGATTACGTAAGGCGGAGATGGGCGAGTGGCAACGATCGTCGACGTCGCGCAGCTGGCGGGCGTCTCCACGTCCACCGTGTCTCACGTCCTCAACGCGACGCGCCCCGTCCGGGAGGACACCAGAGCGCGCGTTGAGGCGGCGATCAGGGCCACGGGATACCGGCGTGACAGCGTGGCCCGGGCCATGCGCCGATCACGGACCGACTCGATCGGCCTCGTCGTGTCGGACGTGACCCAGCCCGCCTTCGCCGAAATGGTCCGCGGCGTCGAACACGAGGCGGCTGCCGCCGGCCTCACCCTGCTGCTCGCGAACTCGGGCGAGGACCCCGCGCGCGAGCGGCGTGCCCTGGAAGTGCTGACCGAGCGCCGCGTGGACGGCCTCATCATCGCTCCGGTCGGCCGGTCCCATCGCAAGGAGATGTCGGACATCCAGCAGCGGGGCACCCCCTTGGTCCTCATGGACCGGCTGGGGGGCATCCGCGCCGATCAGGTGGGGGTCGAGAACACCGCCCCCATGCGCGACGTGGTCCTGCACCTCGTCGAGCACGGTCACCGGCGCATCGCGCTGGCGGCCGGCGACGCCTCGGTCCCGACCATCGCCGAGCGGCGGCAGGGCTACCTGGACGCCCTCGACGAGGCCGGTATCGAGGCCGACGACTCGCTGATCCTCATGGGCAGCGGTCTCGCGGCCGACACCCGGCACAGCATGACCGGGCTCTTCCAGGAGCCGGACCGCCCGACGGCCGTGGTGGCGGCGAGCACCGAATCCGCCGTCGGCGTGCTCGAGGCGGCGCGGGCGCTGGATCTGCACACTCCGCGCGACTTCGCGTTCGCCGCCTTCGACGGCTTTCCGAACGCGGACCTCTTCCGGCCCCGGATCAGCACCATCACGCAGCCCGCGTACGAAATCGGCAGCACCGCCATGCAGCTCCTGCTCAGCCGCCTGGAGGACGACACCAACAGCTACCGCTCCGTCCGGCTGGCGCCCGGGATCACGTACCGGGAGTCGTGCGGCTGTCCGGACTGACCCGGCACCGCCGGCTCACCTCACCGGGCGCCGCCATCGCCGCCCATGATCCCTGTTGCCCGGCGAAGGGACCGACCGCGAGGGTTCTCGGCCTCTCCGCAGCGATCCGGTCCCGGGCCTGCGGTCCCTTCCGAGCGACTCCGCGGCAGGCGTCGCCGGTCGGGGCGTCGTGTCCGGTACGCCGGGTGCCGATGCGGAGCTACAAGCGGCGGGGGAGGCCAGTCCCCCGCCGCCTTGGATCAGCGACTGACATCACTGAAAGGCAGATGGTAATGCCCTCCCCTCCGGTCATGCCCTCCCCTCCTCTCGGTTCGAGCCGTGCGACCGCGCGCTGCGGGCCCACGCCATCAGGCGGCACCAGATGACACGGGCCATCTCCCTGCGCGGCCAGCAAGACCTACGCTCGCGCCACCGCCGTCGACCGGTTCTCGCTCGACATCGAGCCGGGAGAGTTCCTGGTCCTGCTCGGCCCCTCGGGCTGCGGGAAGTCGACCGTGCTGCGCATGATCGCCGGCCGGGAGGACATCACCGAGGGCGAGCTGCTGCTGGACGGTGCGTACGCCAACGACGTGCCACCGCGCGAACGCGGCATGGCCATGATGTTCCAGAACTTCGCGCTCTACCCGAACATGACGAACCGGGCCAACATCGGCTTCCCCCTCAAGCTGCAGCATCCGCACGAGGACCACAGTGCGCGCATCGAGGCAACCGCACCTGATGCTCGGAGTCGATTCCCTGGACTCCTACCCGAGTCAGTTGTCCGGCGGCGAGCGCCAGCGCGTCGCGATGGGCCGGGCCATCTCCCGGCGGCCGTCCGTCTTCCTGATGGACGAGCCGCTGTCCAACCTTGATGCCCAGCTCCGCAACCACCTGCGGGCCGAAATAGCCAGCTGACCGCAGATCTGGGCGCCACCGCAGTCTATGTGACGCAGGACCAGGCGGAGGCGATGTCGCTCGGCGACCGGGTCGCGGTGATGCGGGCCGGTGTGCTCCAGCAGGTGAGCACTCCTCGCGAGACCTACGCGCTGCCCGCGAACGTCTTCGTCGCCGCCTTCATCGGCACTTCTTGTATCAACCTTCTCGAAGCCGTCGTCCACGCGCCGTTGGGGGAACGGATGTGCGTCGATCTCGGTCGGCAGAGACTACCGCTGGACGAACCGCTCAGCGGCGACCACCAGTTGCTGCGCATCCAGCGCCGTGCGGTGGTGCCCGATCTGGTAATCGGCGCGGCCCGGTCCCGGCCGTCGGAGTGGCACGCCCGGCCGTCTCGGACGAATCAAGGAGCGAGCGAAGGAGCTCGCGACGCCCCAGGCGTCGGCGCCGGACGAGCCAAAGGGCCGGGCGCCGGGCGCGCACACCCCGGAACGAGGCACGATCACGGCCGGTGATGTGGTGCTTCGTACGGGGGCCCGACGTACGGCTGCGGGCGGGTGCCCAGGTACCGCTGCTCGTGGACCTCGGGCAATTCTATGTCTTCGACCCCCGCGGCCGCGGCATCTGCCCCGCTCCGACCGAGATTCCGGGGCTGCACGAGTAAGGACGACGCGGTGTGGGACGCCCCTGGCCCGCAGGGCCTCGGGGGTGCCCCCCTGCGCCGGGGGGACCACTGGGGTTCCTCCCGCGCCGGAGGCTCCAAAGGAGTGGCATGTCACGCGTATCCCGGCTCGATCCCAGGGAGAGGGCCACGTTCACGACGGACAAGGGAGTTGAGGCATCCGACGCCTTGACACCTGTCGCGGCGCAGGACAACAATCGGCGCAAACGTTTCGCGCAAACGTTTCGATGAAGGGAGGTGACGTGGCGACAATCGTCGATGTGGCGCAGCTCGCCGGGGTGTCCATCTCGACGGTCTCGCACGTCGTGAACGGCACCCGGCCGGTGGCGGAAAGGACCCGCAGGCGGGTGCTGAACGCCATCGAGCAGACCGGGTACCGCCAGGACACGCTCGCCCGGTCGCTGCGCCGCGCACGCACCGACTCCATCGGACTGGTCGTCTCCGACGCCGGACAGCCCACGTTCGCCGACATGGTCCGGGGCGTCGAACACGAGGCGGCCCAGGCGGGATACACGCTGCTCCTCGCACACTCGGGGGAGGATCCCGCTCAGGAGACCCGATCGGTCCAGGCACTGGCGGCCCGCCGGGTGGACGGCCTCATCGTCGCCCCGGCCGCACGCTCGACGGGCGGGGAGACCGAGGCCGTGCGCCGCAGCGGTACGCCGGTGGTGATCCTCGACCGGCTCGGCGCCCCCGGGGCCGGCGACCAGGTCGGGGTGGACAACACCACGCCGATGCGCGAACTGGTGGAGCACCTGCTCGGGCACGGCCACCGCAGCATCGCCCTGGCCGCCGGAGACCTCGCGGTCTCCACCATGGCCGAGCGCCACCGCGGGTACACGCAGGCGCTTCGGGCAGCAGGCATCGAGCCGGACCCCGAGCTGGTGATCACCGGGTCGGGACTGGCAGGGGAGACCCGCCTTTCGGCCCGCCGCATGCTCAGCGGCGAAGGGGTGCCGGAAGCGGTGGCCTGCGCCAGTACGGAAACGGCAGTCGGCGTCATGGAAGCCGCGGCGGAGCTCGGCCTGAGCATCCCGCGCGATCTCAAGCTCGCGGTCTTCGACGGCTTCCCGCAGTCGGACCTCTTCGAACCCCGTATCACCACCGTCGTCCAGCCAGCTTTCGACGTGGGAGTCACGGCCATGACTCTGCTGCTGCGACGGGTGAACGGCGACACCAGCGATGCGGGCGAGACCATCCGCCTCACACCGCGTGTCATCTACCGCACCTCGTGCGGCTGCACCACTGCTTAACCCCCTCAGCCGGCGGTGGCGGAGGCCAGTCCCCACCGTCCGACATCAGCGACTGACATCACGAAAGGCATCCACATGTCTACTCCTCTCGGTGATCTGACCCGCCGGAAGGCGGCACGCAGCGCCCGTACCTCGAGCTGGGACCAGCGCGGCCGCAACCAGGACTACTGGACCACCCCCGCGCACTCCAGCAGGGTCCTCGCTGACCTGGAGGGGCCGGGGCAGATCACGCACATCTGGATGACGCAGTTCTGCCGCAGAACGCTCGGCCCCGGCCTGATCGACCCGCTGGAGGCGGACACCGTCGCGCCCGTCATGGAGATCCACAACGCGCTCGGCGTCAACTGGGAGGAGCCGGACCCGGATTACTACCGCAAGGTCCTGATCCGCATCACCTGGGACGACGAGGAGGAGCCGGCCGTCCTGGTGCCGCTCGGGGACTTCTTCGGTGTGGGCCACTGCATGCCCAACAGCTACCAGTCCGCCCTCTTCACAGTCTCCGCCAAGCCCGAGGAGTCCCTGCTGTTCGGCGGCAGCGCCGCGCTGAACTGCTGGGCACCGATGCCGTTCAACAAGCGGGCCCGGATCGAGCTGGTCAACGAGAACGACCTGCCGATCCAGCAGTACTTCTACATCGACTATGAACTGTTCCCCGAGGAACTGCCCGAGGACACGCTCTACTTCCACGCCCGCTGGAACCGCAGCAACCCCTGCAACGGCTGGGCCCCGGACATCCAGACCAACAGCCCCGAGGTGAACATCGTCGACGTCACCGGCGAGGACAACTACGTCATCCTCCACACCGAGGGCACCGGCCACTACGTCGGCTGCAACCTCTCCGTCCACCACCGGCAGGGAAGCTGGTGGGGCGAGGGCAACGACATGATCTGGATCGACGACGACTTCCTTCCCGGCGGCTCCACCGTCTGGCCCCCCTCCCTGCACGGCACCGGCACCGAGGACTACTTCAACCACGCCTGGGGCATGCAGAAGAACGCCTACCTCTACCACGGCGCGATCCTCCACGAGGCCGACGTCCCGGGCTACTCCGTCAACTACCGCTTCCATGTGACCGACCCGGTCCGCTTCGAGGAACGCATCAAGGTCTCCATCGAGCACGGCCACGGCAACCATCTGAGCGACGACTGGGCCTCGACTGCCTACTGGTACCAGACCCTTCCCTCGCCGAAGGCGTCCATACTGCCGCTCGAGCGGCGCCTGCCCGTCCGGCCCGCAGGCCTGCCCATGCCCACCCCGGCGCCCCGCACCGGCGTCGTCGCCGAGGAGATCGCGCAGATGCGCGAGCGGTACCAAGCTCGCTTCGAGCGGCACATGGAGCATCTCGCCGAGCGCACCCGTCTGCGCGGCGAACGTTCGCTGCAGGAGTCCGAGGCCAACACCAAGCAAGCCGCCGACGTGCGGCACCGCTACGACGAGCGCACCCGTGGCTGACACCGTGGACGCCATCGCACGGCCCCCCGCCGTGTCCGGCCCGCCGGGGGACCCGCACTTTCCGGCACTGCACCTGCGCCCGCCGTACAACTGGCTGAACGACCCCAACGGGCTGGTCTTCCACGACGGCCACTACCACGTCTTCTTCCAGTACAACCCGGGGAGCGCCCGCCACGCAGACATGCACTGGGGGCATTTCCGCAGTACCGACCTCCTCACCTGGGAGCTGCTGCCCATCGCCCTGGCCCCCACCCCCGGCGGGGAGGATACCGGGGGAGTGTGGTCGGGCAATGCCGTCGAGGCGGACGGCGAGCTCGTCGCCTTCTACTCGGCCCGGCACTCCGACCGCTGGTACCAGCCGGTCGCCCAGGCGGTGTCCCGGGACGGCGGCCTGACCTTCGCCAAGCACGAGCGGCTGATCGTCGCCGAACCGCCCGCCGGGACCAGCATGTTCCGCGACCCCTATGTGTGGCGGGACGGCGAGCGCTGGCGCATGCTCGTCGGCGCCGGCCTGGAGGACGGTCGTGGCGCGGCCTTGCAGTACTCCTCCACCGACCTGATCGAGTGGGAGGACCAGGGCGTCTTCCTGGCCCGTGCACCCGAGCCGCTGCCCGGGGGTGGCAACACCGAAGAGGGCTGGGAGTGCGCCCAGTACGCGTACTTTCCCGACGGCCGCGGGGCGGTGCTGGTCAGCGCCTGGGACCCGGACGAAGGGGCGCTGTGCACAGCGGCCTGGCCGGGGCACGAGGAGAACGGGGCGTTCATCGCCGGCTCTCCCCAACGTCTCGACCACGGACCGGACTTCTACGCACCGGCGCTGCTGCCCGCCCTCGACGGCCGCTGGCTGATGTGGGCCTGGATCTGGGAAGCACGGGACGAGGAACGGGTCGGCGCCCCCAGCGCGTGGACCGACGAAGTGGGATGGGCTGGGATGCTCACCCTGCCGCGCGAGCTGACCCTCGACGACGACGGGGAGATCCTGCAGCGGCCCGCCCGGGAGGTCGACCGGCTGCGCCGGGACCGCCGTATCGACGCGACGGGCGAGGCACGCGCGGATCGGCCCGCCGACCTGGGCGGGATCGGTCCCGCCTGTGACATCGTCGCCCGCCTCTCTGCCGCAGGAGGACTGCGGCTGTTCACCGATGCGGCCGGCAGCGAGTACCTGGACATCGTCCGCGACCCGGACACCGGCGAGGTGGTCGTCGACAGGTCCCGGGCTTCGCTCGACCCACGGGCGAAGGGCGGCAGTTGGCGGCTTCCCCCGCAGCCGGGGCCGGTGGACCTCCGTATCGTGCTTGACCACTCCGTCGCCGAGGTGTTCACGGCCGACGGTCAGGCACTGAGCCTCCGTTTCTACCCGGTCGGCGGCACCCCGTGGCGCCTGCAGGCGACGGCGACGGGCTCTGCTCCTGCTCCCTACACCGTCGAGGCCTGGGACCTCGCCGGGGTGCAGATCCACGACAGGCGGCCGGATCACGAGAACCGGCCGGAATCGGAGCGGGCGTCATGACCGCCGTTGTCATCGGCGAGGCGCTGGTCGATCTCGTGTGGCGCAGCGGGGGCGCTTCGATCGCCCCGATCCCCGGCGGCAGTCCCGCCAATGTCGCGGTCGGCCTGCACCGCCTGGACCGTCCCGTCCGTCTCACCTCCTGCTGGGGCGACGATCCGCCCGGCGTGCTGGTGGGTGACTACCTGTACGCCACCGGTGTGCCCATCGACCGCGTGGAATCCGTCTCCGGACGCACCACCCTGGCCCTGGCCTACGTCGACGACGCAACCGGCGCCGCCACGTACGACTTCCTGGCCAACTGGGATCCGCTGCTGTCGGAGTTGCCGTCCGATGTCACGCTCGTGCATACCGGCTCGCTGGCCATCGTGGTGGAGCCGGGCGCCGATCGCGTCGTGCAGGCGTGTCGGGAGATCCGGTCCCGGCCGGGCGGAGCGGTCTCCGTCGATCTCAACGTGCGTCCCGCTGTCCAGCCGGACCGGGCCGCCTACCGGCGCGCGGTCGAGCGGATCGTGGCGACCGCCGATGTCGTCAAGGCGAGCGATGAGGACCTGGCCTGGCTGTATCCCGACCGGCAGCCCGGCGACGCCGCACGTGACCTGTCCGACAGAGGTCCCCGCCTGGTGGTGACCACGAGCGGCGCCGAGGGCGCGCGTGGCCTCCTCGTCGGCACGGACGTCACGGTGGCGGCGCCACCGGTGAAGGTCGTCGACACCATCGGGGCGGGCGACGCCTTCCAGGCGGCGCTGCTCGCGGGGCTGTTCCGGCCCCGCGAGGACGGCACACACCGGGTACACCTACCCGAGGACCGGCACGCCCTGGAGCATCTGCTGCGCCAGGCCGTGACCGCCGGCACGCTCGCCTGCGAACAGGCCGGCGCCCAGCCGCCCACCCGGGCGCAGTTGGACGCCGCCCTCGGGGTCGCTCCGTAGCGCACCGGCGGC
>NZ_JBSGZJ010000187.1:0-12755 GCF_053610925.1 Streptomyces sp. NPDC054847
CGCCTGTGGCGGGGGGCCTCACCGGAACTGCTGTCGTGCGACGGAGCTCCGCGGAATCAGGCCGAAGCCCGGTCCGCGGATGCCTGCTGCTCGTCCGCCGGTACCGGTTCGTCGGCCGGTGCCGGTGCGTCCGCCGGTACCGGTTCGTCGGCCGGTGCCGGTGCGTCCGCCGCTGCCGGTGCGTCCGCCTCTGCCGGTTCGGAAGGGGTGTCGGCGTCCCCTTCGTCCGTGGCGGCCCCGCTCTCGGCGGCGACCTTCGCCGCTGCCAGGCGCCGGTCCGCGTCGGCACGGATCTCCCGCCACGCGGACTCCGCCGCCTGCTGCTCCGCTTCCTTCTTGCTGCGGCCGGTGCCGGTGCCGTACGAGACACCACCGACGCGGGCGGCAGCAGTGAAGGTCTTCTCGTGGTCAGGACCGGTCTCGGTGACCAGGTACTCCGGGACGCCGAGGCCCTCTGCCGCGGTGAGCTCCTGGAGACTGGTCTTCCAGTCCAGGCCCGCACCGAGGTTCGAGGACTTCTCGATGAGCGGGTCGAAGAGCCGGTGAACCAGCTCGGACGCCGCATCGAGGCCCTGGTCGAGATAGACCGCGCCGATCACCGCTTCCAGGGTGTCGGCGAGGATGGATGCCTTGTCCCGGCCCCCCGTGCCCTCTTCGCCACGGCCGAGCCGGATGAAGGAGCCGAGTTCGAGGCCACGCCCGACCTCCGCCAGCGCACGCGAATTGACCACAGCGGCCCGCAGTTTGGCCAGCTGGCCTTCCGGCAGGTCGGGGTGGGTGCGGTACAGCGTGTCGGTGACCACCAGGCCGAGCACGGAGTCCCCGAGGAACTCCAGGCGCTCATTGGTGGGCAGACCGCCGTTCTCGTACGCGTACGAACGGTGGGTCAGCGCGCGCACCAGAAGGGCGGACTCGAGCTGATACCCGAGCCGCCCTTCCAGAAGCGTGTGGGACGAGGCATTGTCCGTCTTGTTGGACTCAGACATCGCGCCTCTCACCAGCCGCTCAGACCTCGAGGACCTGGCGCTTGTTGTAGGTGCCGCAGCTCGGGCACGCGATGTGCTGCTGCTTCGGCTCCTGGCAACGCTCACACGAAACCAGGGTGGGGACCGCAGCCTTCCACTGCGACCGGCGGTGGCGCGTGTTGCTGCGCGACATCTTCCGCTTCGGAACAGCCACGGCTACTTCTCCTGCTTCTCGTCGACGCCCGCTTCGGCGCCGCCCATGTTGTCCTTCTCGCCGTCCTGAACGGTCTCGGCGAGTCCCTGCAGTGCCGCCCAACGGATGTCGACGGCGTCGTGGTGGTGGTCCGGGTTCTCGTCCAGCCTGACCCCGCACTCGGGGCACAGGCCTTCGCAGGTCTCCCGGCACACCGGCTGCATCGGCAGTGCGAGCACCACCGCATCACGCAGCACGGGCTCGAGGTCGAAAAGGCCGTCCTCGAGAAAGAGCCTGTCCTCGTCCTCTTCGTCGTCGGCAGGCTCCGCAGTGCGACTGCGGCCCCTGTCGTCGGCGTCGGGGTACGTGAACATCTCCTGGAAGTCCGCCGCGACCTCTTGGCGCAGCGGCTCCAGACACCTTACGCACTCCCCCTCGGCGGTCGCACGGGTGGTGCCAGTGACAAGCACACCTTCCATGACGGACTCGAGGCGGAGGTCAAGCTCCACGGGCGCGCCTTCCGGCACACCGATGACATCGGCGATGCCGAGGTCCTTGGGAGCGTCCACCGTGCGGGAGAGCCGCTGGAGCGCACCCGGTCGCCGTCCCAGCTCGTGCGTGTCGAACACGAGGGGATTGCGATGGTCGAGGCGCGTGCTCAGGGGACTTCCTGCTTTCGGTTCGTGGGAGGGGCCGTCCCGGTTCGTGGGGCGAAGCGGACAGCCGGGATCGCGATCTACGCGCGACCGAAGAACCAGGGTACTTCAACAGCCGCGATAGACCCAATCCGGGCCCTCACCGCCCCTGCTCGTACCGGTTCAGCTGTTCCAGGTCGATCATGCTGGTGTCGAAGAGGCTGGTCTCGTCCAGTGCCGTGCCCTGCTGGGGCGGGGTCTGCGGCGGCGGGGGCGGCTGCTCGCCGTAGCCGCCGGCATGGGCGGGGGCGCCCGAGGCGTACGGGTCGGGCTGGGCGTACTGCTGGGCGTAGCCCTGGTCCTGGTAGGCGGCGTAGGGGTCGGGCTGCTGGTAACCCGCGTACGCCTCCTGCGGCTGGTACGTGTACGGGTCGTGCTGGGCCGGGATCTGCGGCGCGGGCTGCGGCGGGTAGGCGTACGCGTCCTGCTGCTCGCGCTCC
Organism: Streptomyces sp. NPDC054847; assembly: GCF_053610925.1. Classification (NCBI taxonomy): domain Bacteria; kingdom Bacillati; phylum Actinomycetota; class Actinomycetes; order Kitasatosporales; family Streptomycetaceae; genus Streptomyces; species Streptomyces sp. NPDC054847. The sequence goes on from NZ_JBSGZJ010000187.1 coordinate 2,294, forward strand.
GGTGCGGCGGCGGGGGCGGGAACGGGGTCGGCGAGTTCGGCGAGGCCGGCGAGGTAGTCCGCGTCGCTGGTGTGCTGAAGGCCGGCGGCGTCCTGAGCGGCCATGTGCGCGCCGAGATCGTCCGTGGCGATACGTCCGTGCAGCTTCTGACGGCCGCGGCCGACCGCGTCGAGCGTCTTGGAGAGCACGGCCTCGAAGGCGCCGAGCTTGGCGTCGACGTACTGGTCGGCCCGCTGGATGAGGGTCTGCGGGTCGTTGCTGTGCTCCGGCGCGTCCTCGTCGGCGTAGCCGTGCTCGTCGAGTCCGGGTCCCCGGCCGAGGAGCTTCTCGCGGCCGCGGTCGACGGAGCCGATGGTCTTGGTGAGGACGACCTCGAAGTTGGCGAGCTTGGAGTCGACGTAGTCGTCGGCCTCCGCGCGGATCTCCTCGGCCTCGCGGCGGGCCTCGGCGAGGATGCGCTCGGCCTCGTCCTGGGAGCGGCGGGCGACCTGGGTGTCGGAGATCAGCGAACCGCGCTCGGCGTGGGCGGACTCGATGATCCGCTCGGCCTCGCGGCGGGCCTCCTCGACGAGCTGTTCGCGGCCGCCGATGAGCTCCTGGGCCTGCGCCAGGGAGCCGGGCAGAGCCTCGCGCACCTCTTCGAGCATGGCGAGCAGCTCGGCGCGGTTGACCACGCAGGACGCCGACATGGGCATGGAGCGGGCGTTCCCGACCGCCGCGACGATCTCGTCGAGCTTCTTCTGCACGTCCACCGTGGTTCGCCACTCTCTGCTGCGGGTTGGAGACGGACGGGACGACTGTACGGGCAGTCCGTCCTCGCCCGACACCGGGTGACGAGTTGTCAGCTCAGCCCTTTTCCGCGAGCCGGCGCACGAGCGCGCGGTGGACGGTGTCGGGCAGCAGGTGGGAGACGTCGCCGCCCCAGGCGGCGACTTCCTTGACCAGACTGGACGAGAGGAAGCTGTAGGTGGGGTTGGTCGGCACGAACAGCGTCTCCACGCCCGACAGGCCGTTGTTCATCTGGGCCATCTGGAGCTCGTAGTCGAAGTCGCTGACCGCGCGGAGCCCCTTGACGATCGCGGGGATGTCGCGCTCCTTGCAGAAGTCGACGAGGAGACCGTGGTGGGACTCCACCACGACGTTCCCGTACTCGCCGGTGACCTCGCGGATCATCGCGATCCGCTCGTCGACCGTGAAGAGTCCCTGCTTGGACTTGTTGATCATCACCGCGACGTGTACGACGTCGTACAGCTTGGAGGCGCGGGCGATGATGTCCAGATGCCCATTGGTGATGGGGTCGAATGACCCCGGACAGACTGCGCGGCGCAACTGAAGTCCCTCGCTCTCCGGTCCGGTCATGGTGCGTCTTCGCACGTAGCGGCGGCGCGACCGTACCAAAGCGTCCCCTCGCCGTAGCGACGGGCCCGCAGTGGCTGGAAGCCCTTGGGCCAGTTGAATTCTCCGCCTCTGGTGCTGCGCTCCACGGTGACGAGGGCATCGTCCGCGAGCCAGCCCTGGAGGCGGAGTGTGAGCAGAATCTCCCGAAGATCGTCGTCCGTGACGGCGTACGGCGGGTCGAGGAAGACCACGTCGTAGGGGCTCTCCGGCGCCGGACCCGTGACGATCTGTTCCGCTTTGCCGGTACGCACCTCGGCGCCGGGCAGGCCGAGCGCCCGGACGTTCTCCCGGACGACGCGGGCCGCGCGGGCGTCCGCCTCGACCAGCAGGGCGTGGGCCGCGCCGCGGGACAGCGCTTCGAGGCCCACCGCGCCCGACCCGGCGTAGAGGTCGGCGACGCGGATGCCGTCGAGGGTGCCGAGCTGCGACTCCCAGCTGGAGAACAGCCCTTCCCGGGCACGGTCGGAGGTGGGGCGGGTGCCGGTGCCTGGCGGGACGGCGAGGCGGCGTCCGCCGGCAGCGCCGGCGATCACGCGGGTCATGAAGGGCCTCTCTTGAGCGGGCTCACATCCTCAAGTGTCTCAGCCCCGAGTCTCTCAGCCCTTGTCGAGGTACTGCTCGCGCTCCTTGTCCAGCAGGGCGTCCAGAGCGGTACGCAGTTCGGGCAGCCGCTCGAGGTCCGGGTCGGCGCCGACGATCGCGACGGCCTCCTCGCGGGCGGCGGCGATGACCTCCTCGTCCTCGATGACGGTGAGCATCCGCAGGGAGGAACGCACCCCGGACTGGGCCTGGCCCAGCACATCGCCCTCGCGGCGCTGCTCGAGGTCGATCCGGGACAACTCGAAACCGTCGAGCGTCGAGGCGACCGCGGCCAGGCGCTGACGGGCCGGGCTCGCTTCCGGCATCTCGGTGACCAGCAGGCACAGGCCCGGGGCGGAGCCGCGGCCGACCCGGCCACGCAGCTGGTGGAGCTGGGAGACGCCGAACCTGTCCGCGTCCATGATCACCATGGCGGTGGCGTTGGGGACGTTGACGCCGACCTCGATGACGGTGGTGGCGACCAGGACGTCCACGTCGCCGGCGCCGAAGCGGCGCATCACGTCGTCCTTGTCGTCGGGCGGCATCCGCCCGTGCAGGACCTCCACGCGCAGCCCGCTCAGCGGCCCCTTGGCGAGCTGGTCGGCGACGTCGAGGACGGCGAGCGGCGGGCGCTTCTCCGCCTCGTCCTCAGCCGTCTTCTTCTTCGGCTGTTCGTCGTCGTCGCCGATGCGGGGGCACACCACGTACGCCTGGTGCCCGCCCTCTGCCTCTTCCCGGACACGCTCCCAGGCCCGCGCCAGGAAGTGCGGCTTGTCGGCTGCGGGGACGACATGGCTGGCGATCGGCGAGCGGCCGGCCGGCAACTGGTCGAGCACGGACGTCTCGAGGTCGCCGAAGACGGTCATCGCGACCGTACGAGGGATGGGGGTGGCGGTCATGACCAGCAGGTGCGGCGGCTGCTTCCCCTTGGAGCGGAGGGCGTCGCGCTGCTCCACGCCGAAGCGGTGCTGCTCGTCGACGACGACGAGGCCAAGGTCGTGGAACTGGACCTTGTCCTCGATCAGGGCATGGGTGCCGATGACGATCCCCGCCTCGCCGGTCACCAGGTCGAGCAGCGCCTGCCGGCGGGCCGCGGCGCCCATGGAACCGGTCAGCAGCACGACCTTGGTGCCCTGCTCGGCGCCTCCGAGCCCCCTCCCGTCACCCGACCACCGCCCCTTCTGCGGAGCCGCTTCGCGCCACAGTCCCCAATTCTCGGCCAGCTCGCCCATCATCTCGGTGATCGAGCGGTGGTGCTGCTGGGCGAGGACCTCTGTGGGCGCCAGCATCGCGGCCTGTCCGCCCGCGTCGACGACGGCGAGCATGGCCCGCAGCGCGACCATCGTGTTGTGCGTGACGGTGAAATGGTCGGTGACATACGCGTGGCTCGGATGAGCAACGCTGATGCACTGGACGGGCTTCCTGCCGACGTACTCCACCGCGCGAATTCCGCGACGGAAAGTGTTGTACTTCGGCCGGGTGCGCAGACGATTCACTTTGCGTGACAGCCGGAACGGTGTGTATTCCTCGGGCAGAGCCACGGAAACGTTGAATGCGTCCCTCTTCGGTAGGACTCGGGCTCTTCCTCCCAGGGATCGCACCAGCCACGCCACTCCGTCGGCCAGCCGCCGGGACGCCGAGCAGAAGGAAATGCTCAGATCGTGGGCGTCGAGGGTGCCGTCCGTGTCCATGAGTCCCTGCAGAATCGCCAGCCGGTTCTTGATCGAGGCATTCTTGTACGGCTCCGGCACGAACTTCTCGTGCGAGGTGACACCCCACAACCCCATCTCACGCAGCGACTCGATGAGGGGGTTCCGGCGGGTTCCGCCCCTTGGCGCGGTCATGCGAAGTGTGAAGTCGTAGCGTGATCCCGGCACGGGCACCAAGTGACACTCGGGAGCGATTGCAGCCCGCACTGCCTCGAGGATCTCCTCGTCGGCACTTGAGACACGGAGATTGTGACGGAATGAGCCGTCTCCCAGGAGAACACCGAGCAGGTAAGGGTCGACGACAAGATCCATACCGCTGTCGAGGTCGACCGGGGCAGCAGTCGGCAGATACCACTTCGCCGACCCGTCGGCCTTGAACGTGTCTTGTCTGATCTCTCTTGTGGTCATGGTCCTGGGCTGCTGGCCGCGGTACCAGCCGCAGCTCGTGCCGACGATCCACAAATGCTCGTCATCGCATTCGACGGCACTTCCGTCCGAGAGCACGAGGCGCCAGACGTCACGCTCGCCTTGAGGAAAGACGCCATCCACGACAGCGACCTCCCCGGACGGGACGACCACATCGTCGCCGCGGGCGATATCGCCCATTCGGCGATAACCGCTCGGCGTCAACACCAGGGAATCGAGGGGCTGTGCCTTGCCCGAGCCCACCTCGCCCTGGAGGAGGCGGTGCATCGGGTGTTCGGTCGCGAGGTCGTCGAAGATCTCCTTGCTGACCGACTGCTGGCCTTCGGTGAGGGTGAAGGGCAGTTCGGCGTCGAAGGCGTCGAGGAGCCCGCCGGGCACGGGGCGCCGGGCCACCGCGGGGAGCTTAGTGTCGGCGTACCGCCTGCGGGCGAGGGCGACCTGGAGGACGAACGCCTCGTCCCACTTCAGCCGCTCCCTGGCCACCTCGATGTCCGCCTTGGTGCGCGGGCGGTGGATCTTGCGCAGGGCGTCGGGCAGGGTCGCCATGCCCCGCCCCTCGCGCAGCGCGGGCGGCAGCGGGTCCACCGCCTCCGCGGCCCGGTCCAGCACCGCGTCGACCGCCTTGGAGATCTTCCAGGACTCCAGCTGCTTGCAGGCCGGGTAGATCGGGATGAGCTGGTTGGCGAAGGCGTCCACGGCGTCGGCCGCGCTCGCGCCGCCGCTCAGCGGTTCGTACGCGGGGTGGGACAGCTGGAGCTTGCGGTTGAAGACGGACACCTTGCCGGCGAACATCGCCCGGGTGCCCGGCAGCAGGTCCTTGTGCGGTTTGTGGACGCCCTTGCCGAAGAAGACCAGCTGGAGCCGGCCGCTGCCGTCCGTGATGGTCACCTCGAGGCGCCTGCCGCGGCCCTGGTTGAACGTGTGGATCCGCGCGTCGGCGACCTGGGCGACCACGGTGACGTGCTCGTCCAGCGGCAGCTCCGCGAGGGACGTCAGCTCACCGCGCTCCGCGTACCGCCGCGGGTAGTGGTGCAGGAGGTCACCGAGGGTGTGCAGATCGAGATGCTCGGCCATCACCTTGGCGGTGGCGGCACCGAGCGTCTTCTTGAGGGGTTCGTCGAGCGCGGACACGCGATCCATTGCACACCACTGCACCGACAGTCGTCGCACACCTGTTGATAACTCCTGGTCAACGCGGCGCCGCGAGCCCTACGATGGCCCCTCTTCCACCCCCTTCGCGATCACCGCCGTACGGGATCGCCCGACCCGCGCCGTCGCCCGACCCCCCACCGGCGCAGCGACGATGACTTCTGAGACGACTCCGTCCGGCGGTACGACGACACCGCACACCTTCCAGGTCGATCTGCGCGGCCTGGTGGACCTTCTCTCCCACCATCTCTATTCCAGTCCGCGGGTCTATCTGCGCGAACTCCTCCAGAACGCCGTGGACGCGATCACCGCCAGGCGCGCCGAGGACCCCGGGGCGCCCGCGCGGGTGCGGCTGTACGCCGCCGGCGGCGGTCTGCGCGTCGAGGACTCGGGCATCGGCCTGACCGAGACGGACCTGCACAGTCTGCTCGCGACGATCGGCCGCAGTTCCAAGCGCGAGGGGCTCGAATCCGCACGGGCCGGGTTCCTCGGACAGTTCGGCATCGGGCTGCTCGCCTGTTTCGTCGTGGCCGCCGAGATCCGGGTGGTGAGCCGCAGCGCCCGTACGCCCGGGGCGCCGCCCGTGGAGTGGACGGCGCGCGACGACGGGTCGTACACGGTGCGGACCCTGCCCGACAGTGCCCGGCCGGAGCCCGGCACGACGGTGTACCTCGCCCCCCGGCCCGGCACCGCCGACTGGCTCACCGAGGAGCGGGTGACCGCCCTGGCACGGGACTTCGGCTCGCTGTTGCCGTACGACGTCCGGGTGGGCGACACCCCGGTGAGCGAGCTGCCGGCGCCCTGGGACCGTGCGTACCCGGGTCCGGCGGCGCGGCGGGTGGCTCTCGCGCGCCACTGCCACGACGTGTTCGGCTTCACCCCGCTCGACTCGGTGGACCTCGCGCTGCCGGTCGCCGGTGTCCGTGGGGTCGCGTACGTGCTGCCGTCCGCGGTCAGCCCGGCGCAGCGTTCCGGGCACCGGGTGCATCTGAAGGGCATGCTGCTCACCGATCGGGCCGACGAACTCCTGCCGGACTGGGCCTTCTTCGTGCGGTGCGTCATCGACACCGACAGCCTGCGCCCGACGGCTTCCCGCGAGTCGCTGTACGCGGACGAGACGCTCGCCGCCGTGCGTGAGGCGCTCGGCGACCGTATCCGGGAGTGGCTGACGGGGCTCGCCGCCGGGGACCCGGAGCGGCTGGCGCAGTTCCTGTCCGTCCACCACCTGGGCGTGAAGTCGCTGGCCCGGCACGACAGCGACATGCTGCGGACGATGCTGCCGTGGCTGCCGTTCGAGACGACGGACGGCCGGCTGTCGCTGGAGGAGTTCGCCCAGCGGCACCCCGTCGTGCACTTCGCCCGGACGGTCGAGGAGTACCGGCAGGTCGCGCCGATCGCCTCGGCGCAGGGCATCGGCCTGATCAACGGCGGCTACACCTACGACAGCGAACTGGTCGAGCGCCTGCCGGAGGTCCGGCCCGGCACGGTCGTCGCCGAACTCGACGCCGACACGGTCACCGCGCACCTCGACGCGGTCGATCCCGCGGAGGAGCTGGCCCTCGCCGGTTTCCTGTCCGCCGCGCGGGCCAGGCTGGAGCCGCTGGGTTGCGACGTGGTGCTGCGCGCCTTCCACCCGCTGACCGTGCCGGCGCTCCATCTCGACGACCGGGCCGCACGGCACGAGCAGGCACGCGCGGAGGAAGAAGCCCGGGCCGACGACCTGTGGGCCGGGATCCTCGGCTCGCTGCGCGGCAGCGCGCCCCGCGCGCGGCTCGTGCTCAACCACCTCAACCCGCTGATCCGCAGGATCGGTTCCCTGGACGGGGAACTGGCGGGCACGGCGACCGAAGCGCTGTACGGGCAAGCCCTGCTGATGGCGCAGCGACCGCTGCGGCCGGCCGACTCCGCGCTCCTCAATCGCGCGTTCATGGGCCTGCTGGAGTGGGCCACCCACGACCAGGAGAACGGACGATGACCCTCGACACCCCCATGGACGCCGAAGCGCTGCGCCAGGCGCTGCGCGACAACAACCGCGAGCCGGAGGGGCCCGCGCGCAACGCCCGCGCGGAGCGGCTGTTCGCCGAGATCGAGCAACTCGGCGACACGTCACTCGTCATCGACGGCCTCGACCATCTGATGCAGGTCTACAACTACAGCTCGGAGGCGGACAAGATGTTCGTCCCCTTCGCCCGGCTGCTGCGGATGTGGGACGACCGGCCGGAGGACTTCGACGGGCAGCAGGTCCACTCCCTGTTCTGGATGTTCAAGTGGGTCTCCAGCGGCATGGTCGACCAGCCGCACATCCCCCTCGCCTCCATCGAGAAGTGGCAGGCGGAGATGGAGCACCGCTACCGGCTCGCGGGCCACTCCGAGCGAGCGGTGCGGCAGGGCGAACTGCGGATCGCGCGGCACGTCGGCGACCTGGAGCGCGCCCAGCGGGCGTACGACGCCTGGCAGGCCGCCGACCGGGACGACAAGAGCGACTGCCATGCCTGCGAGTTGCGGACGCAGGGCTCGTGGCAGGCCCTGCGGGACGACGACGAGGGTGCGCTCGTCACCTGGCGGCCGGTGCTGGACGGCGAGTTCACCTGCGCCCACGAGCCGCACGCCGTGCTCGCCGCCTCCCTGCTGCCCCTGCTGCGGTTGGGGCGCGCCGAGGAGGCCCGCGCCCATCATCTGCGCGGATACCGGCTGGTGCGCACAAAGGAGAGCATGCGCAGCGCCGTCGCCCGGCATGTCGAGTTCTGCGCGCTGACCGGCAACGAGGCGCGCGGCCTGGAGATCCTGGCCGAGCGTCCCTCGTACTTCACGGACACCGGAGAGCCGAGCAGCCTGCTCGGCTACCTGGAGGTCACCGCGCTGCTCACCGACCGGCTCACCGCGCTGGGACACGGCGACACGAGCCTGACCGGTCCCGGCGGCCGGCCCTGGACCGTGCGTGAACTCGCCGTCCACGCGCGTACGGAGGCGCGTGCGATCGCCGCCCGTTTCGACGCGCGCAACGGCAACACCTACTTCGGCGAGCAGAGCGCGGAACGCATGGACCGTGCGCCGCTGCTGGACCGGCTGCCGCTCGGTGTGCGTTCGGTACGGCCGGCGCCCGCGCCACGCGAGGCACCGGCCACGGCGTCCGGCGCGGCCGGTTCCGGTTCCGGTTCCGGTTCCGGTGAGGATCTGGCGGGCCTGCTGGCCGAGGCGCGCCGGCTCTCCGAGGCCCAGCACCCCCACGCGACGGACGCCTGGGCCGCCGTCGCCGAGGCGGCAGGCCGGGAAGGCACCGAACTCGCCGTTCTCGAGCGGGCGGAGATCGACGAGCACCGCGCAATGGCACCCTCGACACCGCCTACCGAGGCGACCGGGCTGTTCACCTCCGCGGCCGCACTGTACGAGACGGCCGGCGAGCCCGGTCTCGCGGCCTCCGCGCTGGCCCGTGCCGCCTACTGCGTCAGTCTCGACGGGCGGCCCGCCGAGGCGCTGGAAGCCGTGCAGGAACCCTGCGACCGGGCGCTGGCCCTGCACGCGGAAGGCCGGTCCACCGCGCGGCAGACGAGCCGGACGCTGCTCTGCCGGGTGCGGATACTCAACGACATGATCGGCGGCATGCAGGTCCAGGAGGCCGTGGAAGCGGCCGTCACGTCCTTGGAAGAAGCGGTGCACGCGCTGCTCGGCTTCGCGAAGCCGGAGCAGGCGGAGCCAGGGGTCGGCGTCGTCATCGCCGAGGCGCTCGGCTACCTCGGCAACATCACCGCGTTCCGCGGAGACGCGCCCGGGGCGGCCGAGCTGTACACGCGCGCCGCCGACGCGTACGTCCGGGCGGGCCGCCCCTGGTTCGCCGTGGAGCCGGAGAGCCAACTGGCGGGCGTCAGCAGGCACCTCGGTGACCTGGAGACCGCCGAGCGAGCCTCACGGGCCGCACTGGAACACGCGGCCCCCTTCGCCGGACCGGGCGGGCGGGCCCGCCTGCACCTCCAGCTCGTCGAGACGCTCTCCGACAGCGGCAAGCTCGACGAGGCGGCCGATCACGCGCTCGAAGCGGCGCACTGGGCCGACGAGGCGGGCGAAGGCGCGGGCAACGGCGCGTACGCACGGCACCGGCTCGGCGGATTCCTGCTCCGACTGGGCCGGGCCGACGAGGCGGCGGCCGTGCTGGAGTCCGTACTGCCCGACCTGACCGAACAGGACCACGGCGACGGCATGATCGTGCAGACGCTTTGGTGGCTGGGCGACTGCTGCACGGCACTGGGCGAGCCGCGGGAAGCGGCCGAGCACTGGCTGAAGGCGGCGGACATCGCACGCGGCTGGCCGGAACAACGGGACCACGCGATGCTCGCGAACCTGGCCGGGCAGGCACTGTTCCGTGCGCAGCTGAACCCGCAGGCGGAACTGGCCTACCAGCGCGCAGGCGACCTGTGGCGCGACCTCGGCGACGTGCACGCACTCGTGCGCACGCTGCGGGTCCGGGCCTGGATCGCCGTACGGGACGGGCAGGCGGGCATCGGCGCGGCGCGGGAGCTGATGGCCGCGGCGGCGACGGAATGCGAGTCGGCGCTCGCCGGGTCGGCGGACGGGGCCGCGGACGAGGATGCCCGTGCCGCGCTGCGCGCCGAACTGGCTGACACCTACCGCCAGACCGGCGACCTGATCGCGAGCTCCTGCGAGGGCGAGCCCGGGGACGACGACGCGGACGGCTCGGCACGGGCCGCGTACGAGGAGGCCGTCGCCCTCGTCCTGCGGGCGGTGGCGGTCTTCGAGGAGGCGGGCGAGCAGTTCACCGACCTGCGCACGGGCGCGCAGCTCATGGCGTCCTGGCTGCACGCCTCGCTCGGTGACGCCTCCGCGGCGGTGGCGCTTGCGCGGGGAGTCCTGGCGACGTACGAGGCCTCGGGGGACGGCCCGGCTGACGAGACCGCGGAGTCGCGGTGCGCGGAGGCGCGGGCGGTGCTGACGGAGGTGGCCGGGGGGTGACGGTGAGTGGGGGGCGTGGCCGCTGCGCGGGGCGTTCCCCTACCCGCCCCTTCCCGAACCGGGGCAAGCCCCGGGCCCGTCGGCCTTCGGCCGTGCCCTCGAATCCCCCTACGGCCTGGCGGCCGTGGGAGGTGCCCCCGGGCGGGGCTGGGGTTGCCCGGCAACGCCGGAGCCGCCGGCAGGGCGTGAGTTGCCGGCGTGGCTGATTTCGCGAAGCGAAAGTTTCCGCCGCCAGG
>NZ_JBSGZJ010000188.1:0-12739 GCF_053610925.1 Streptomyces sp. NPDC054847
CCCCTCTGATACTGCGCCGACGAGACCGGCCGGTGGTGGCGGCTGAAGCGGTAGCGCAATCGCCGGCACGCCACGCGATGCCGGGACGGTTCCGGGCAGGCCGCGGTCAGCGGATGCCGCGGTTCGACGTGAGGCGGTCGGCGGAGGCGATCGTGGCGCGGGCCTCGCGTTCAGTGAGGCCGGCCCGGACCGCCGCGTCGGTGAGGGCTTGCGTCAGGGAGTCGCCGAGGCCGTTCTCGTAAGCACGGCATGCCGCCCAGAACAGTCGGGTGTTCCGCTGCCCCTCCTGCGCCGCTAGTACGAACTGGACCAGGCCGTGCCCTTGACCGTGGGGTGAACCGGCGGCGGAACGCGTGCGCGCCGGGGGCGTGATCAGGCGCAGGAGCGCGCGCGGGCACGGCGCCGGCGCGAGGTGGGCCGTACCAGGGGCGATGCGATACGCGCCGTTGGCGGTGACCGAGCCGGGGCCGACGAGATAGCCGCCCGTGCCGCGGACGTCTATGCCGGGGGCGAGCCGGCTCGCCGAGTTGGGGACGACGGTGTCGGGCGGCCCGGTCAGCCAGAGGTGACGACCGCCGCTCGGCGTGAGGACGGTGACCGTCTCCGGGATGGTGAACAGGTGGCGCAGCGCCAGGTGCTGCAGTTCCGCCATCGAGTCGGTCGAGGACTTGACGTCGAGATCGATGCCGATCAGGTGGTGCGGCGGACGACCGCAGGCGATGCCGTAGCCGGTGGCCCAGGGCGCGGCCGCGAAGAGGGCACGTACGGCAGCGGGGTCGGTGGTGGCGTCGTGGACCCCATGGCCGGGGAGACCGCATTCGCCCCGGCACAGGACCGGTTGCGGGTCGCCGCGGTGGGGGGAACGCAGGGCGGGGAGCTTCGTCGCGGACAGGGGGATGACGGGGAGCCCGCGCTCGGCGGCGGAGAGGGCGTGGGCGAGGGCCAGGGTGGCGGTCTGCCGGTCGGTGATGGCCATGGATCCATTTTCGTACAGACGTTCGAAGAAGGGAAGGTGGAGATATGGCACAAAAGTTGCCGAATCGTATCGCCTCTTGGGGCGCCCGCCCCTGAAGCGGCGGTGCCAATCGGTCGATCTTTGGGCATGAAGAAGGTTTATCGACAAGTCCTCACGCTTGCGAGCGAACCGCACCTACCGGGGCGATTGGTCGTGGATCGCGTGGGCAATTCTGATCTTGCGACGTCGTGATCGAGTCGGGAGCGGCAGGCCAACCGCCCCGGAATCCGCAGCACTTGTGCAGTTCCGGTACATGGAGGAAATGACATGGCAAGCATCCGTTCCACCCGCGTTCTCGCCGCAGCGGCCGCCCTGCCTCTCGCCGTCGCGCTCCTCGGTGGGGTGGCCCACGCCGACAACGGCGGTTTCGGGGACGACGGGTCGAACGTGTCGGTGGCGACCATCGCCGGCAGCGGCGTCGGGGGCGCCAACTTCGGCAACTCGTCCACCACTCAACAGGTCGCGACCGGATGGGGGGCGAGTAATCAAAGCAATACCGCCGGCGCCAACGGGCTGGGCTTCACGGTCATCGACCAGGACAACGTCACCGTGAATTTCTCGCCTCTTTGGTGACGGCCGGCCCGAGGGGAGCGTGAGTTGGGGGACGACGACCGTCTGGGCGGCGGCGCTTGGGGGTGCCGCCGTGCAGATGGGCTCGAGATGGGGCGTGACGGCCCGCGAGCGTGGGGGCGTATCCGGGCCGTCCGGCCACATGACCTTGACAGGAAAGGAGAGCTGACGGACAGTCAGATTCGGTGGTTGGCATGTATGAGGGAGGCCGGCGGAGCGCAGGGAGGAGGCAGCGGGCCATCACGGGCCGCGCAGCTCAGCACCCCGGGGCGGGGTGAGTGAGGTGCAGCCGGGGATCGGCGCGACGATGCGACTCGCACGAAGGAGGGGGAGAGATGACCGACGGTCTGTACGCACGGCTGAAGACGTACGAAGGGCGGGGCACCACCCTCTTCGGCGTGGGCAAGGACCTGGTCAACGAGCCGATGATCAGGCATTGGTGCGAGGCGATGGGGGACAGGCACCCTGCCTACGCCGGGCCGGACGCCGTCGCTCCGCCGACGATGCTCCAGGCATGGACGATGGGCGGCCTGTCGGGACACACGGGTCGAAACGCGGCGCATGACGAGCTGTTCGAGCTGCTCGACGAGGCCGGGTGCGCCTCGGTGGTGGCCACGGACTGCGAGCAGGAGTATCTGCGGCCGTTACGTCCGGGCGACCGGATCACCTTCGATTCGGTGATCGAATCCGTGTCCGAGCGCAAGACGACCAAGCTCGGTACCGGCTACTTCATCACCACGCGGATGGACGTGCGGGCAGGAGGGGAGCCGGCAGGGAGGCACCGCTTCCGGATCCTGAAGTACGCACCCAGGAACCGGAAACCGAAGGAAGGCCGGCCGCGTCCGGTGATCAACAGGGACAATGCCGGTTTCTGGGAGGGCGTGGCAGACCGCCGGCTGCTGATTCAGCGCTGCGGCGGATGCGGAAAGCCGCGGTTTCCCTGGTTGCCCGGATGCGGTGCCTGTGGCTCTCCGCACTGGGACACGCTGGAGGCGTGCGGCTCGGGAAGCGTCTTCTCCTATGTGGTCATGCACCACCCGCCGTTCCCGGCGTTCGACCCGCCGTACGCGGTGGGGCTGATCGAGCTGGCCGAGGGTGTGCGGATGGTCAGCAGCATCGTGGGTGTGCCCCCCGACAAGGTGCGCATCGGTATGCCGGTGGAGCTGGAATTCCTCGGTGTAGGTGGGGAGTACAAGCTTCCCGTCTTCCGCGGCGTGCCGGGTGCGTCGGCCGACACCGACACCGACACCGACACCGCGAAGCAGGAAGTATCTCCGGAGACCCCCGGCCCGGTGGCCACCCCCGGTCCGGCCCTTGCCCCAGACCCCCGCCCGGCCCCCGCCCAAGACCTCCGCCCGGTCGCCGACACAGACGCAGGGCCGGCTCCGCACCCCGCTCCGGGCCCCGTCCCGGACACCGCTCCAGCCTCCGCCACCCGCCCGGATACGCCCCCTGCCTTGCGGGTGGGCGCGGTCCTGCCTTCGCTGGCCGTTCCCGTCACCCGCACGTTGATCGTCGCGGGGGCCATCGCCTCACGCGACTTCCAGGATGTGCACCACGACGCGGAGATCGCCAAGGAGAAGGGGTCGCCGGACATCTTCATGAACATCCTGACGACCAACGGCCTGGTCGGTCGGTACATCACCGACTCCTTCGGGCGCCGCGCCGTCCTGCGGAAGGTGTCCATACGGCTCGGCGCCCCCAACCATCCCGGAGACACGATGGTGCTCAGCGGCACGATCGGCGCGTTCGACGGAACGACCGCCGAGGTGCGGGTCGTCGGCGCCAACAGTCTCGGCAACCACGTCACCGGCACGGTGACGGTGACGATTCCGGAGGCCGCCGCATGAGCATCCGTGAGAAGGACGCCCTAGGCGGACGGGCGGCCGTCGTCGGTATCGGGGCGACGGAATTCTCGAAGAACTCCGGTCGCAGCGAGCTGAGGCTCGCCGCCGAGGCCGTGCGCGCCGCGCTGGACGACGCCGGCCTCTCCCCCGCGGATGTCGACGGCATGGTGACCTTCACGATGGACACCAATCCGGAGATCACGGTCGCGCAGGCCGCCGGCATAGGAGAGCTCTCGTTCTTCTCGCGGGTCCATTACGGCGGCGGCGCGGCCTGTGCGACCGTGCAGCAGGCGGCACTGGCGGTTGCCGCGGGCATCGCGGAGGTCGTCGTCTGCTACCGGGCGTTCAACGAGCGTTCCGGACGGCGCTTCGGCTCCGGCGTGCAACACAGGGAGCCGACCTCGGAAGGCGCGGCGCTCGGCTGGAATCTCCCGTTCGGGCTGCTCACGCCCGCATCCTGGGTGGCGATGGCCGCCCAGCGATATCTGTACGCCTACGGGCTGACACCGGAGGCGTTCGGCCATGTCGCCGTCACCGGCCGCCGTCACGCGGCCAGCAACCCGGCCGCGTACTTCTACGGCCGCCCCATCACCCTGGAGGATCACGCCGCCTCCCGCTGGACGGTCGAGCCGCTGCGGCTGCTGGACTGCTGCCAGGAGACCGACGGGGGCCAGGCGATCGTCGTCACGGGCCTCGAGCGGGCACGCGACCTGCGGCGGCCGCCGGCCGTGATCCTCGCCGCCGCCCAGGGCGCGGGCAGAGCCCAGGAGCAGATGACGAGCTTCTACCGCGACGACCTCACCGGCCTCCCCGAGATGGGCGTCGTCGCCCGGCAGTTGTGGCGGACCTCGGGGCTCGCCCCGAGGGACATCGACGTGGGGATCGTCTACGACCACTTCACACCGTTCGTTCTCATGCAGCTCGAGGAGTTCGGCTTCTGCAAGCCCGGGGAGGGAGCCGCGTTTGTGGCCTCGGACGTCCTGCCGCTCAACACGCATGGAGGGCAGCTGGGAGAGGCGTATCTGCACGGGATGAACGGCATCGCAGAGGCGGTCCGACAGCTTCGCGGCACGGCGGTGAACCAGATACCCGGTGCGGCCAGCGCTCTGGTCACCGCGGGCACGGGCGTACCCACCTCGGGACTCATTCTCGGGGCCGACGGTGAGTAGCCCCTGAGGGTGTCCTCCACCTTCAGGAGGTGGAGCCCGAGGCGCCCCTACAACCTGAGGGGGACAACGCTTCGGGACCTGGGGCCGATCCGCGACGGCGGGGTGCGCTCCTAGCGTTGAGCCATGACCACGCCAGTCTGTACGAGCGCTTCCAAGGCCGCCGCGCCGGTGCCGTCGTACACGCCCTACGCCTCGTTCTCTTCGTACGTGCAGGCGAGGGGGCCCGTGCTGCTGCGCACCGCCCGCTCGCTGACGTCGAACGTGAGCGACGCGGAGGATCTGCTGCAGACGGCGCTGACCAAGACGTACGTCGCCTGGGAGCGGATCGAGGACCACCGGGCGCTCGACGGCTACGTCCGCCGGGCTCTGCTGAACACGCGGACGTCGCAGTGGCGCAAGCGCAAGGTGGACGAGTTCGTCTGCGAGGATCTGCCCGAGCCGGCGACGGTTCCCCTCACCGACCCGGCCGAGCAGCAGGTGCTGCACGACGCGATGTGGCGCGCGGTGATGAAGCTGCCGGACCGACAGCGAGCGATGGTCGTGCTCCGCTACTACGAGGACCTGAGCGAAGCGCAGACGGCGGAGGTGCTCGGGGTGTCGATCGGTACGGTCAAGAGTGCCGTGTCCCGGGCGTTGGGGAAGCTCCGCGAGGATCCGGAGCTGTCACCGGTCCGCTGACGAGCGGTCCCTGACGACTCCCGCACGGCGGCACCCTCCGCAGCAGGTGCCCTCCCGTCTCCCCCGCATCCTCCGCCTCCCGCACCCCTGGCCGCCCGGCTCTGCCCGGCTCGTGTGCGCTGTTGTGCGGTGCTGCGCGGTGATGTACGACGATTCATTACCTCCGGGTAGTGACATACCGCGTGGTATGTGCGCAGAATCTTCCCACCTTTTCTGCCACGTAGCGCAACGCGCCCACCGGGAGGACGCCGTGCTGAGCACCATGCAGGACGTACCGCTGACTGTGACCCGCATCCTCCAGCATGGGATGACGATCCACGGGAAATCGCAGATCACCACCTGGACCGGGGAGGCCGAGCCGCAGCGGCGCAGTTTCGCGGAGGCAGGCCGACGGGCCAGCCAGCTGGCCAACGCCCTGCGCGACGAGCTCGGCATCGACGGTGACCAGAGAGTCGCCACCCTCATGTGGAACAACGCCGAGCATGTGGAGGCGTACTTCGCGATCCCCTCCATGGGCGCCGTCCTCCACACGCTCAACCTGCGGCTGCCCGCCGAGCAGCTGGTCTGGATCGTCAACCACGCCGCCGACCGCGCCGTGATCGTCAACGGCTCGCTCCTGCCGCTGCTGGCGCCGCTGCTGCCGCATCTGCCGACGATCGAGCACATCGTCGTCTCCGGCCCGGGCGACCGTTCCCTCCTCGCCGACACGGAGGCGCAGGTCCACGAGTACGAGGAGCTGATCGCCGGCCGCCCGACCACGTACGACTGGCCCGAGCTGGACGAGCGGGCCGCAGCGGCCATGTGCTACACCTCCGGCACGACGGGCGACCCCAAGGGCGTCGTCTACTCCCACCGCTCGATCTA
Organism: Streptomyces sp. NPDC054847; assembly: GCF_053610925.1. Taxonomy (NCBI): domain Bacteria; kingdom Bacillati; phylum Actinomycetota; class Actinomycetes; order Kitasatosporales; family Streptomycetaceae; genus Streptomyces; species Streptomyces sp. NPDC054847. The sequence continues at coordinate 6,144 of NZ_JBSGZJ010000188.1, forward strand.
CCTGCACTCCATGCAGGTCAACATGGCCGAGTCGATGGGTCTGACCGACAAGGACACGACCCTGGTGGTCGTCCCGCAGTTCCATGTGAACGCCTGGGGACTCCCGCACGCGACGTTCATGACCGGCATCAACATGCTGATGCCGGACCGTTTCCTCCAGCCCGCCCCGCTCGCCGAGATGATCGAGCGGGAGAAGCCCCAGCACGCCGCGGCGGTCCCGACGATCTGGCAGGGCCTGCTCGCGGAGGTGACCGCGAACCCCCGCGACCTGAGCTCCATGACGCAGGTCACCATCGGTGGCGCCGCCTGTCCTCCCTCCCTCATGGAGGCGTACGACAAGCTCGGCGTCCGGCTCTGTCAGGCCTGGGGCATGACGGAGACCTCCCCGCTCGGCACCATGGCCCACCCGCCGGCCGGTCTTAACGCCGAGGAGGAGTGGCCGTACCGCATCACGCAGGGCCGCTTCCCGGCCGGCGTCGAGGGGCGGCTGGTCGGCCCCGGCGGCGACATCCTGCCGTGGGACGGCGAGTCGGCCGGTGAGCTGGAGGTGCGCGGTGCCTGGATAGCGGGTGCGTACTACGGCGGTGCGGGCGGCGAGGACTTCCGGCCCGAGGACAAGTTCAGCGAGGACGGCTGGCTGAAGACCGGCGACGTCGGCGTGATCAGCCCCGACGGCTTCCTGACCCTGACCGACCGGGCCAAGGACGTCATCAAGTCGGGCGGCGAGTGGATCTCCAGCGTCGAGCTCGAGAACGCCCTCATGGCACACCCGGAGGTGGCGGAGGCGGCGGTCGTCGCCGTACCGGACGACAAGTGGGGCGAGCGGCCGCTGGCGACCGTGGTGCTGAAGGAGGGGTCGACCGCGGACTACGAGACGCTCAAGACGTTCCTCGCCGGGAAGATCGCCAAGTGGCAGCTTCCGGAGCGCTGGGCGGTGGTCCCGGCGGTGCCGAAGACCAGCGTGGGCAAGTTCGACAAGAAGGTCATCCGCCGGCAGTACGCGGACGGTGAGCTCGACGTCTCCGAGCTGTAGGAAATGGCGCTGCAGGCCACGGCGCTGTAGAAACGCGGCGCTGAAGAACGGAGCCGTGGGACACGGCGCTGCAGGCCACGGCGCTGCAGGCCACGGAGCTGTAGGACACCGGGCAGCGAGACACAGAGGTCCAGGCTCAGAGCCGTAGTCGCTCCGGCAGTGCGCGTACCAGCGGGAACAGAGGGGCCGGCGGTCGAGACCGCCGGCCCTTTCGCGTCGGTCGGCGCCGATTCAGTTGGTGCCGATCTTCGCCAGCAGGTCCACGATGCGCGCCTGGACCTCGTTGCTCGTCGAGCGTTCCGCGAGGAAGAGCACCGTCTCCCCCGAGGACAGCCGCGGCAGCTCCGCCGGGTCGAGGCCGGCGGAGGTGTAGACGACCAGCGGGGTGCGGTTCAACTGGCCGTTCGCGCGCAGCCAGTCGATGATCCCGGCACGCCGGCGACGCACCTGCATCAGGTCCATCACCACCAGGTTCGGCCGCATCTGGGTGGCGAGGGTGACGGCGTCCGCGTCGGCGCCGGCCCGTGCCACCTGCATGCCGCGCCGCTCCAGCGTCGACGTCAGCGCGAGCGCGATCTCCTCGTGCTCCTCGATCAGCAGCACCCGCGACGGGTGCTGCTCACTGTCCCTGGGCGCCAGTGCCTTGAGCAGTACGGCGGGATCGGCGCCGTACGCGGCCTCCCGCGTCGCCTGCCCGAGACCCGCCGTCACCAGCACCGGAACCTCGGCGGCCACGGCGGCCTGGCGCAGCGACTGCAGCGCGGTCCGGGTGATCGGCCCGGTGAGGGGGTCCACGAACAGGGCGGCCGGGAACGCCGCGATCTGCGCGTCGACCTCCTCACGCGAGTGCACGACGACGGGCCGGTAGCCACGGTCGCTCAGCGCCTGCTGGGTGGAGACGTCGGGTGCCGGCCACACCAGCAGCCGACGGGGGTTGTCCAGCGGCTCCGGGGGCAGTTCGTCGTCGACGGGCTGCGGCTGCGGCTGGTTGGCGACCTCGACCGCGCCTCCGGGCCCGTCAAGCGGCTCCGGACCCTCCGCGCCTTCGTCGGGTGCCCCTATCGCGTAGGACCGCCCCTCGGATCGGCTGTCCGCGCGTTCGGCGGGGAGCCGGGGACCGGTTTGCGGTACGCCGGGAGGAACGGGGGCGGGCACCGGCGCCGCGGTGGGCTGCGGATGGGGCCGGGCGGCGAGTTCGGGCTGCTCGCTGTCCGGACGAGTGCCGAGCTTCCTGCGGCGGCCCGATCCGAGCGTCTGGTTCTGCTGCTGGGTGAGGTGCTGGGCGAACGGCACGCCCTGGCCCAGGGTGCGCACGCTGAACGCGCGCCCCTGCGTGGAGTCGGCGGGTACCGGCTGCTCCTCGGGTAGGGGCTGGGCGACCCGCGCGGCCGCAGGCCGAGGCGCCTGGGCCGACGGCAGCGGTCCGGCCTGCCGGGCGTTCCCCTCCTGGTCCCGCTGGCCCGCTTCGTCCTGCGGCTGAGCCGGTGCGACGGGCGGCAGGGGCAGCGATACGGAACCGGTGTCGGACGCCTGCACGGGTGCGGCGAAGCCCTGACCGACCGACGGGTGCCCGTCTGTGGCGGGCGGTTCGGTGGCGGAGACCCCGCCCGTGCCGACCCCCTCCGTGCCGCCGACGGAAGGACCACCGACGGAAGGACCGCCGATCGAAGGACCGCCGGCTGAAGCGCCTGAAGCGCCGTCGCCGGAAGGACCGTCGGCGGAGCCGCCGGGGAGTGCGGCTTCCTGCCCCCACACGGCCTGACCGGCCGCCGTGGGCCCGGCCGGAACCTCACCGGGAACCTGGGCCTGCGGCGGCGGGGTCGGCTGCCCCTCGTTACGGGCCCGCCTGCGCCCGGTCGGCGCCGGGTGCTGCTGCGGAGGCGTGTGGTGGGCGGTGTCCGGAGCCGCCGCCACGGCGTCGTGCCGCTCAGCCGCGGGACTCTCCGGCCTGACCTCTCCGGCAGGGATCCGGTCCGCTTCCGCCGGCGGCAGGGCGAACGCGCTGCGCGGTGCCGCGCTCTCGGGCTCGGCCGGTGCCGCTGCCAGCGCTCGCCTGGCGCGCCGGCCGCTGGGCTGCGGCGCCTGCCGGGTCGGTTCGGCGCCCGCCGGTGAGGGCAGGCCGCTCTCGACGGCCCTCCGCGCGCGCCGCCCCGAGGGCGCCGTCTGCATGCCGTGGGGGTCGACCGGTACACCTTGCGGCGGGACGGTCTCCCCGCGCGCCGCACGTCCGCCCGCGCCTTCGGCGGCGGTCACCACGGAGCCCTCCGCGGGCCGCACGGCCACGGCCGCGTTCTCGGTGGGGCTGGGGCGACCACGCCGCCGCCCGGTCCCCCCGCTGCCGCCCTGGCCCTCGGCCGGTCCCTCGATGCTGTTCCGGGCGGCTCCCTCACCCGTGTCCTGGGCGGGGATGAGCTCGGCGTCCGGCTGCGCCGCCCGGCGCCGCCCGGTCGGCTGCGTCGCGGCCACCGGGTCCTCCATGGCCACGGGGCTCTCCAGGAACGCGTCCGTGGAGGCCCGCCGGGCCCGTCGGCGTCCGCCGCCCCCTGTGGTCGTGTTCCCCGAAGCCATGACGGGCCCGGACGGCCCGGACGACTGCTGCGCCGGCAGCGCGGGCAGCTGGGCCGCGGCAGGGGCGGGCGGGGCGACGGTCCCCGCGCCCTCGCCCAGCGGCACCTCCAGCACGTACGCGCTGCCGCTCATCCCCGGCACCTCGTGCGTCTGCAGCACACCGCCGTGCGCCCGTACGATCCCGCGCACGATCGGCTCGTGCACCGGGTCGCCCCCGGCGAACGGCCCTCGCACCTCGATCCGTACGACGTCACCGCGCTGGGCGGCCGCGACGACGACGGTCGAGTCCACGTAGCCGCCACCGGGCGGGAGCTTGGCCTTGCCGGTCGAGTCGACACCCGCGACGTCCGCCACCAGGTGCGCGAGCGCCGTGGCCAGCCGTGTCCCGTCGACCTCTGCCTCGATCGGCGGCGCGTGCACCGCGAACTGGGCGCGTCCGGGACCGATGAGCTCGATCGCGCCCTCGACACCGGCCGCGACGACCGCGTCGAGCAGGACGTTGGCCTTCGTCAGCTGTTCCGCGCCGGTGTCGAGGCGCTGGTAGCCGAGGACGTTGTCGACGAGCGTGGTCATCCGGGCGTAGCCGGCGGCCAGGTGGTGCAGGATCTGGTTCGCCTCCGGCCACAGCTGTCCGGCCGGGTCGGCCGCCAGCGTGCCCAGTTCGGTGCGCAGTTCCTCCAGCGGGCCGCGCAGCGACTCCCCGAGCACCGCGGTCAGCTGTGCGTGCCGGGCGGCCAGCTCCGCGTACCGGTCGGAGCCGGCTTCCAGCTCGGCCGTGTAGCGGTCGGCCTTGTCGGCGAGCTCGGCCTCGTACCGCTCGACCTTGTCCGCCAGCTCGGCCTCGTAGCGCTCGGTGGTGGCGGTGAGTTCCACCGTGAGCCGCTCCGTCGTCTCCGCCAGCTCGGCGGCGTGCTTCTCGGCCTGCTCCTCGTAAGGCCGCCGGTCGGTGAACGTCATCACCGCGCCGACCAGCTGGTCCCCGTCGCGCACCGGCGCCGTCGTCAGGTCGACGGCGACCTTGGAGCCGTTCTTCGCCCACAGCACCTGGCCGCGCACCCGGTGCTTGCGCCCGGACTTGAGGGTGTCGGCGAGCGGCGACTCCTCGTACGGGAACGGCTCGCCGTCCGCGCGCGAGTGCAGGATCAGCGGGTGCAGCTCCTGGCCGCCGAGGTCGCTGGCGCGGAACCCGAGGATCTGGGCGGCGGCCGGGTTGACCAGCACGACCCGTCCGTCGGTGTCGGTGCCCACGACGCCCTCGGAGGCCGCCCGGAGGATCATCTCGGTCTGCCGCTGCGAACGCGCCAGCTCCGCCTCGGTGTCGACGGTGCCCGACAGATCGCGGACGACGAGCATCAGCAGCTCGTCGCCGGTGTACGCGTTGAAGGAGTCGTACGCCTCGCGCCCGTCCTCCAGGCTCGCGCTGGTCACCTCGACGGGGAACTCGCCGCCGTCCGTACGCCGCGCGATCATGCGGGTGGGCTTGGTGCGCCCCCGCTGGTCGGCGGAGTCGGGCCGGCGCATCGACCCGGGGATCAGCCGCGAGTCGAACTCGGGCAGGAGATCGAGGAGACCCCGTCCGACCAGAGCGGTCCCCGGGGTCTCGAAAAGCTCGAGGGCGATGGTGTTGGCGTTGACGACCGTGCCGTTGGCATTGACGAGCACGAGCCCGTCCGGAAGGGCGTCGAGTATGGCTGCGAGGCGAGCAGCGCCTCGGGATGGCCTGCTGCTCACGACGACGGTTCCTCCCTGACCTACTGCGTATTGCGGACGGCCGGTCCCATAGTGCCCCTCGGGCCGCGGCCTGTCACTGAAGGGAGTCTAAGGGCACCGGCCGGGGCCCGGACGGCGGATGAGGGGGAGCTCTCACCAAGGTTGTGTGCACATGACGTACGCCGTCGGCCTATGACCTGGTGTTCGGCAGCACCGGCTCGAGTGTCTGCCACCGCGAGATCTCGCAGCCGTTGCTCCGATCGAAGGTGGCGTCCACCTGTCGCCCCTGCCAGATACCGGTGACTCGCGCCGTGGCCGGCCCGCCGAACTGCTGGGTGCACATCTGGTCCTCGGCCACCGGGGCGAACGGGTCCTGCTGCTCCCGCGCGAGCTCCTCGAGGCGGCTGCAGGCCGACTCGGCGGACGGGTGGGTCCCGCCGGCCGGTCCGCACTCGAGCTCGTACCTGCCCTCCGTCCGGGTGTTCCCGGTCGCGGAGACGATCACTGTCAGCCGGTCGGGCTGCTCGGGAGCGGGTCTCTCCAGCAGCGGCAGGGGCAGCGGCGGCGGCGAGAGTACGACCGCCCCGGCGGTGGGCACGGCCGCGGCCAGGGCGGCGACGGACGCGGTTGCGGTGAGGACAAGGCGGCGCAGCATGGGGCCTCCTGAAGATTCACGAGTACGGCCGGGGACCACGACAGGCCCCGGCATGTCTAACGCTGCTCACGCCACGGCGTTGCGCAACCGCAAGCGCTTTGCCCTGCGGGCCCAGGGGCTAGTACCGTGGACGGCGATTGGTGACACGCCCCTGGACTGTGTCATCATCTGCACGCACCACTCGCGCCCGCGTGAGTGTGCTGGAGGCGTCGCCTAGTCCGGTCTATGGCGCCGCACTGCTAATGCGGTTTGGGTCTTAAAGCCCATCGAGGGTTCAAATCCCTCCGCCTCCGCCAGTTGATCACCGAAGCCCCGGCCACACGGCCGGGGCTTCGGTCGTTCCGGGGGCCGGCTCGCACGGGCAGGGCGCCGGTCGTCCCGGGGGCCGACCGACACGGCCGGGCTTGGGTCGCCTCGTGGCCCGTGTGCGTACACCCGTTCAGGTGTTTTCGCAGGTCAGACGGGGTGCGGCTAATGGATTTCGCGTCGCGGCGCAGGTCATGTAATGTTGTTCCCGCAACGCCGACCAGGCAGAAAAGCCCGGGAAGCACAAGCACTCGTAGCTTAACGGATAGAGCATCTGACTACGGATCAGAAGGTTGCAGGTTCGAATCCTGCCGAGTGCACAGC